>NZ_JBEZJL010000023.1:0-139443 GCF_040651755.1 Actinomadura sp. NPDC048394
CCCCGCGGGGCGCCACCGCCCCGTGAGCGCGCACCGGGCGTACGGGGGCCCCCCGCCGCTCCCCCCCCGCCCCGGGGGGGCGGACCACCCCCCCCCCCCGCGCCTCAGAACCCACCACGGAAACCCGCTCGCGGAGCAGGTCCCGGCGGCGAGACCTCGAAACCAGCCTATCCGGGACGCCCCGCCGAGCACGTCTCGCCGCACGGAGGCGACCATGGCGCACGCCATCGAGGCCGACCATCTGGTCAAGCACTATCCCGGCGACGTCCGGGCCCTGGACGGGCTGTCCGTCACCGTCGGCCGGGGAGAGATCCTCGGCCTGCTCGGCCCCAACGGGGCCGGCAAGTCCACCACCGTCAAGATCCTCACCACGCTGGTCCGGCCGGACGCGGGGGCCGCGTCCGTCGCCGGGCACGACGTCCTGCGCCGCCCCGGCCGGGTGCGGCGCGCCATCGGCGTCGTGGCGCAGCAGTCCGGCGCCGATCCCGGCGCGTCGGGCCGCGCGAACCTGGTCCTGCAGGGGCGGCTGCACGGGATGGGCGGCGCCGACGCGCGCCGCCGCGCCGACGAGCTGCTCGACCGCTTCGGGCTCCGGGACGCCGCGTCCCGCCAGGTGAAGACCTACTCCGGCGGGATGCGGCGCCGCCTGGACGTGGCGCTCGGCCTCGTCCACCGGCCGCAGGTGCTGTTCCTGGACGAGCCGACCACCGGCCTCGATCCGGAGGCCCGCGCGTCGATGTGGGCGGAGATCGCCCGGCTGGCGGGCGACGACGCGCTCGCGATCCTGCTGACCACGCACTACCTGGACGAGGCGGACCGGCTCGCCGGACGGCTGGCGATCGTCGACCGCGGCCGGGTCGTCGCCGAGGGCACCCCGGACGCGCTCAAGGGCGAGCTGCGCGGCGACGCCGTCCATTTGGAGTGGGCGGAGGCGCCGGACGAGGCGCGGGTGCGCGCGGCGCTCGGCCGACTGCCCGGCGTGCGCGACATCGTGCTGGACGGCACGCGGCTCAGCGCGCGCGCCGACGACGGTGCGTCCGCCGTACCTGCCGTACTGTCCGCACTCGACCAGGCCGGGATGCCGGTGGCGGCGGCGACCGTCGCACGTCCCTCGCTGGACGACGTGTACCTGCGCTACGCCGGACGCCGGTTCGCACAGGCGGACGCCGAACCGGACGCGGCGCCCGAACCGGCCGCGATCGGAGGTGCGCGATGAGCGGGCTCCTCACCGGCACCTGGTGGATGACGCAGCGCCGGCTGTCGGCGCTCGCCCGCAACCCGGCCGTCCTGGTCATGACGCTCGTCCAGCCGATGATCTGGCTGTTCCTGTTCGGCGAGCTGTTCAAGCGGGTCGTCGACCTGCCCGGCTTCGGCGCCCCGTCCTACCTCGACTACCTCGTCCCCGGGGTCGTGGTCATGAACGCGGTGTCGCTGAACTCGTTCGCCGGGATGGCCACCATGGACGAGATCGAGCGCGGCACCCTGAACCGGTTCCTGGTGACGCCGGTGCGGCGCAGCGCCATCACGAACGCGGGCGTCGTCGAGCAGGCGCTCAGCACCGCGTTCCAGTCCATCGTGATCATCGCGCTGGGGTGGGCGGCGGGCGCGCGCTACCCCGGCGGCGCCGCCGGGCTCGCCGTGCTCGTCGCCGCGTCAGTGCTGGTCGGCGTCGTGCTCGCGGCGCTGTCGAACACGCTCGCTCTGCTGCTGCGCGACCGCAACACCATCATCGGGCTGAACGTGCTGCTGCTGCTGCCGCTGACGTTCCTGTCGTCGGCTTTCATGGCGAAGGGCCTGATGCCGGCTTGGATCCGGCACGTCGCGGCGTTCAACCCGGTGAGCTGGGCGCTGGACGCCGGGCGCGCCGCGATGGCGGGCGACCCGGACTGGGGCTCGGCCGCCCTGCACGGCGGATGGCTGCTGGCCCTGACCGCGCTCACCGTCGCCCTCGCGGTCTTCTCGCTGCGCAGCTACCAGAAGTCGCAGTGAGCGGGCGCGCGGCCCGGGCTCAGCGGGTGTCGAGGAAGCGGTCGAGGACGCGGGTGCCGAATGCCAGGCCGTCCACCGGGACCCGCTCGTCCACGCCGTGGAACATGCCGAAGTAGTCCAGGTCCGGGCCGAGCCGCAGCGGCGCGAACCCGAAGCTGGTGATGCCGATCGCGTTGAACGACTTGGCGTCGGTGCCGCCCGCCATCACGTACGGGACGGGCCGGGCCAGCGGGTCCTCGGCCCGCAGCGACCCGGCGAGCGCGGCGAACGTCGCGCCCGCCGGGTCCGCCGCCGGGGCCTCCTCGTGGTTGATGAACTCCCGGGCGACCTTCGGGCCGAGCAGCCGGTCGATCGTCTCCAGGAACTCCTCGCCGGTCCCGGGCAGGTACCGGCCGTCGACCTGCGCGGACGCCGTGCCCGGCACCACGTTCACCTTGTAGCCGGCGTCCAGCCGCGTCGGGTTCGCCGAGTTGCGGACCGTCCCGGCGAACAGGTGCCCGGCGCGGCCGAGCCGCGCCGCCTCCTCGTCCAGCCGGTCGTGGTCGATGGTGGTGCCGAGGGCGTCCGCGAGGCCGTCCAGCAGCGCCCGCACGCCCGGCGTCAGCCGCACCGGCCACCGGTACGAGGCGATCCGCGACACCGCGTGCGCGATCTCGGCGACGGCGTTGTCGGGCGCCGGCTTGGAGCCGTGCCCGGCGGTGCCGCGCGCCGTCAGCCGCATCCAGGCGGTGCCGCGCTCGCCCGTCGCGACCGGGTAGATCCGGGCCCCGCCCTCCTCCACGCTGAACCCGCCCGACTCGCTGATCGCCTCGGCGCAGCCCTCGAAGTACCCGCGGTGCTCGCGCGCCACGTACCGGGAGCCGTACTCGCCGGTGCACTCCTCGTCGGCGAGGAACGCCAGCACCAGGTCGCCGCGCGTCCGGCGGCCCGCCCGCAGCCGCGCCCGGACGGTCGCGAGCGTCATCGCGAGGCTGCCCTTCATGTCGACGGCGCCGCGCCCCCACACGCATCCGTCGCGGACCTCGCCGGAGAACGGCGGGACCGTCCAGTCGGAGGCGTCGGCGGGGACCACGTCGAGGTGCCCGTGGACGAGGAACGCCGGGTGCGACGGGTCCGTGCCGGGGATCCGGGCGAGCACGCTGGCGCGGCCCGGCGCCGACTCGACGATCTCGGCGGCCACGCCGACCTCGTCCAGCAGCGCCGCGACGTGCTCGGCGGCGGGCCGCTCCGGCAGCGCCACCCCCTCGCCCCGGTTGGTGGTGTCGAAGCGGATGAGGTCCGCGCAGATGGCGGCGGCCTCCGCGCCCGGGTCCCCGCCCGGGTCCGGTGCCGTCTCCGTTTGCGCCGTCTCCGCCGTCGCGTCCGGCCGCCGAGTCACCCGTGGAGCCCCTTTCGCAGGAAAGTTCAATATTCTCCGCCCGCTGACCTGTGTCAACGGTTGATCAACAAGTCTCGATCCGGTTTCGACTCGGTCAGCGCCATACCGAAACCGCCGCGCCGGTACGACGCTGCCACCAACCTGAAGTGCGGCGGGTGTCCGGGCCCGGTGCACGAGGGGACAGCACGAGGAGGAGCATGACGAGCCTCAGGGACGCGGGCCCGCGCAGGGGCGCGCGCGGGAAGGTCGCGGCGCTCGCCGCGGTGGCGCTGGCGGCCTCGCTCGGCCTGTCGGCCTGCGGCGGGAGCGGGAAGAAGAGCGACGGCGTGTTCACCGTCGGCCACTCCGAACCCGACCACCTGGTGCCGGGCAACACCACCAGCAGCTACTCCTTCGACGTGCTCAGCGGCCTGTTCGACAACCTCGAGGGTCTCACGAAGGACGGCAAGGCCTACAACCTCGCGGCCGAGTCCATCAGCACCACCGACCAGAAGGTCTGGACGATCAAGGTCCGCGGCGGCCAGAAGTTCCACAACGGCGAGCCGGTCACCGCGCAGAGCTTCGCCGACGCCTGGAACAGCGCGGCGTACGGGCCGAACGCCTACTCCGCCAACGACTACTTCTCGCACATCCAGGGGTACGACGCGATGAACCCCGAGGACGAGAAGGCCAAGCCGAAGGCCGACAAGCTCTCCGGCGTCGAGGTCGTCGACCCCTCGACGCTCAAGGTGACGCTCACCGCGCCGTTCAACCAGTTCCCGCTGCTGCTGACCTACCCGGCGTTCGCGCCGATGCCGAAGGCGGGTCTGCAGGACCCCAAGTCGTTCGAGAACCACCCGATCGGCAACGGCCCGTACATGATGAGCGGGAACTGGGAACGCAACAAGCAGATCAAACTCGTGCCGTTCCCCGGTTACACGGGCCCGCGCAAGCCGAAGAACAAGGGCGTGATCTGGAAGAGCTACTCCAGCGCCGACAGCGCCTACACCGACCTGCGCGCCGGGAAGATCGACGTGCTGCAGACGATCCCGGCGGCGAAGGTGCCGGAGGCGAAGCGGCTGCTCGGCGACCGCTTCCTGCCCCGCAAGATGGGCACGATGGACTACCTCGGCTTCCCGCTGTGGGACAAGCGGTTCGCGAACCCGGACCTGCGCAAGGCCATCTCGATGGTCATCGACCGGCAGGGCATCAACAAGGCCGTCTACAACGGCGACTACTTCCCGGCCGACTCGCTGCTGCCGTCCATCATCGAGGGGCACCGCGCGAACGCCTGCGGTGAGCTGTGCACCTTCGACCCGGCGAAGGCCAAGACGCTGTTCGACAAGGCCGGCGGGTTCAAGGGGACGATGGAGCTGTACTTCTCCAACGCGCAGCCCACCTACTACCAGTGGATGCAGATCGTCGCGAACTCGCTGAAGCAGAACCTCGGCATCCAGGACATCCAGTTCCGCCAGGTCCCCGCGTCCGACTACTTCTCGATGCTGAACAAGCGCGAGGAGAAGGGCCCGTACCGGCAGAACTGGGAGGCCGACTACCCGAGCGCCCAGAACTACCTCGAGAACATGTGGGCGTCGGACGCCAACCGCATGGGCTGGAAGAGCAAGGAGTTCGACGACCTGATCGCCAAGGCGAACAGCTCCGCCGACCACCAGCAGGCGCTGCAGTTCTACAACCAGGCCGAGGACGTCGCCATCCGCGAGATGCCGATGATCCCGCTGTGGACGTGGGCGGGCCAGGGCGGCCGCTCCAGCCACGTGGACAACGTCACCATCACGGCGTTCTCCACCGGCCTGCTCGTCAACGAAGTGACGGTGAAGTAACCGGCGATGTGGCGCTACGTCCTGCGGCGGCTCCTCCAGGCGGTCCCCGTCTTCATCGGGACGACCCTGCTGATCTACGCGATGGTGTTCGCGTTGCCGGGCGACCCGATCCAGGCGCTCGCCGGGGACAAGCCCGTGCCCGCGAACGTCCTGTCGACGCTGCGGGACCGCTACAACCTGAACGATCCGCTGCTGGTGCAGTACGGCAAGTACATGTGGGGTCTCCTCCAGGGCAACCTGGGGGAGAACTACGACGGCCAGAAGGTCGCGGACATGCTCGGCGGGCGCTGGACGGTGACCGCGCAGCTCGCGCTCACCGCCTGGATCTTCGAGCTGGTCATCGGCATCGCGCTCGGCGTGTGGGCCGGGCTGCGCCGCGGCAGGGTCGCCGACACGCTCGTGCTCGGCGGCACCACGCTGCTGATCGCGGTGCCGGTGTTCGTGCTCGGCTACACCGCGCAGATCCTGTTCGGGCTGCACTGGAAGATCTTCCCGACGGCCGGGACCGACGACGGCTGGCCGATGAGCTACCTGCTGCCCGGCATGGTGCTCGGCTCGCTCGGCCTGTCGTACGTGGCCCGGCTGACCCGGACGAGCCTCGCCGAGAACCTGCGCGCCGACTACGTCCGCACCGCCAACGCCAAGGGGCTGTCGCGGGCGCGGGTCGTCGGCCGGCACGCGCTGCGCAACTCGCTGATCCCGGTCGTCACCTACCTCGGCGTCGACTTCGGGAACCTGATGGGCGGCGCGATCGTGACCGAGGGGATCTTCAACCTGCCGGGCATCGGTCAGCAGGTGTTCCAGTCCATCCAGCTGAAGGAGGGGCCGGTGGTGGTCGGCGCGGTCACCGTGCTCGTGCTGATCTTCCTGCTGGTCAACCTGGTCGTGGACCTGCTGTACGGGCTGCTGGACCCGCGGATCAGGTACGAGTGACGAGCGACCCGGAGGGGCATTGAAGACGATCGACCCGGGCGCGGCCGACCCCGGCCCGCCGGGCGCGGAACCGGAGCCGGCGGACGCCGGGGCGGGCGCGGGCGCGCCCGGCACCGCCGCGGCGGCCGTCGCGGTCGCCGGCGGGGAGCTCGGCCGGGCGTCGCTGTGGGACGACGCGTGGCGCGACCTGCGGCGCCGCTGGGTGTTCTGGGCGTCGTCGGCGTTCCTGCTGCTGGTCGCGCTGATGGCGGCGGTGCCGCGGCTGTTCACCTCGACGGGCGTGAACGAGGGCTGCGATCCCAACGACGCCAAGCTCGGCCCGTCCGGCGCGCACTGGTTCGGCACCGACCTCGCCGGCTGCGACTACTACGCGCACGTCGTGCACGGCGCCCGCCCGACCCTGCTGATCGGCGTGGCGGTCACCCTGTTCGCGTTCGCCATCGCGCTGGTGTTCGGGATGCTGGCCGGCTACTACGGCGGCCTCCTGGACGCGCTGATCGCGCGGCTGACCGACGTGTTCTTCGGGCTGCCGTTCGTGCTCGGCGCGACCGTCATCCTGGTCGCGTTCCCGAGCCACGGGGTCGGCGCGATGACGCTGGTGCTGGTGCTGCTCGGCTGGACCACGATGATCCGGATCATGCGGGCGCAGGTGATCGCCGTCCGGGACGCCGACTACGTGCAGGCCGCGCGGCTGCTCGGCGCGTCCGACCGGCGGATCATGGCGCGGCACATCCTGCCGAACGCGATCGCGCCGGTGATCGTGGTCGCCACCCTCAACGTCGGCAACGTGATCGCGGGCGAGGCGACGCTGGACTTCCTCGGCGTCGGCCTGCAGTACCCGAAGGTGTCCTGGGGCCTGCAGCTGAACCTGGCGCAGGACTCCTTCGTCGACCACCCGCACCTGCTGATCTTCCCCGCGGTGTTCCTGTCGGCCACGGTGCTGAGCTTCCTGATGCTCGGCGACGCGGCCCGCGACGCCCTCGACCCGAAGCTGCGGTGAGCACGCGATGACGACGGAGCTGGCCAAGGACCTGCCGCGGGAGCCGGCGGAGCCGCCGCCGCTGCTGGAGGTCGACGACCTGCACGTGGCGTTCCGTGTGCGGGGACGCGACGTCCGCGCGGTGAACGGGCTGTCCTACACGCTCGGCGAGGGGGAGACCGTCGCGATTCTCGGCGAGTCCGGGTCGGGCAAGAGCGTCGCGGCGCAGGCCGTGATGGGCATCCTCGACACCCCGCCCGCGGAGATCACCGGCGGGTCGGTGCGGCTGCGCGGCGAGGAGCTGCTCGGGCTGCCCGAGCGGCGGCGCCGCGGCTACCGCGGCGACCGCATCTCGATGATCTTCCAGGACGCGCTGACCGCGCTGAACCCGGTGTTCACCGTCGGCGACCAGATCCGCGAGATGTACCGGGTGCACCGCGGGCTCGGCCGCCGGGCGGCCCGCGACAAGGCCGTCGAGCTGATGGAGCGGGTGCGGATCCCGTCCGCCGCGCAGCGGCTCGGCGACTACCCGCACCAGTTCTCCGGCGGCATGCGCCAGCGCATCATGATCGCGATGGCGCTGGCGCTGGAGCCGGACGTGCTGATCGCCGACGAGCCGACCACCGCGCTCGACGTCACCGTGCAGGCGCAGATCATGCGGCTGCTCGCGGCGCTCCAGGACGAGCTGCGGATGGGGATGGTGCTCATCACCCACGACCTCGGCGTCGTCGCCGGCGTCGCGGACCGGATCGTGGTGATGTACGCCGGGTCGGTGGCCGAGCAGGCGCCCGCCCGCGAGCTGTACGCGCGGCCCGCCCACCCGTACACGCGCGGGCTGCTCGCGTCCGTGCCGCGGCTGGACCGGCGCGGGGACGCGCTCGTGCCGATCAAGGGGTCGCCGCCGAACCCGGCCGCGCTGCCGCCGGGCTGCCCGTTCCAGCCGCGCTGCCCGCGCGCCGAGGCGCTCTGCGCCGCCGAGCGCCCGCCGCTGGTGACCGTCGCGCCGGGCCACGAGGCCGCCTGCCACTTCGCCGAGGAGGTGCACGGTGCCGGAGCCGAGTGAGGGCCCGATCCTGGAGGTCGACGGCCTGGTCAAGCACTACCCCGTCACCCGCGGCGTCGTGATCAAACGGCCGGTGGGGCACGTCCGGGCGGTGGACGGCGTCGACCTGGAGCTGCGGCGCGGCGAGACGCTCGGGGTCGTCGGCGAGTCCGGCTGCGGGAAGTCGACGCTCGCCAAGCTGCTGCTGGCGGCCGAGCGCCCGACCGCCGGGACCGTCCGGTTCGACGGGCGGGACGTCTTCGCGCTGCCGCGCAAGGAGCTGCGCGCGCTCCGGCGCCGCATCCAGATGGTGTTGCAGGACCCGTACTCCTCGCTGAACCCGCGCATGACCGTCGGCGACATCGTGGGGGAGCCGTTCGCGATCCATCCGGACGCGGCGCCGAAGGGGGAGCGGCGCGCGCGCGTACAGGAGCTGCTGGAACTGGTCGGTCTCGACCCCGACCACGTCAACCGGTACCCGCACCAGTTCTCCGGCGGGCAGCGGCAGCGCGTCGGCATCGCCCGCGCGCTCGCCCTGCGCCCCGACGTCATCGTCTGCGACGAGCCGGTGTCCGCGCTGGACGTGTCCGTCCAGGCGCAGGTCATGAACCTGCTCGCCGAGCTGCAGCGCGAGCTCGGGCTGGCGTACGTGTTCATCGCGCACGACCTCGCCGCCGTCCGGCACATCTCCGACCGGATCGCGGTCATGTACCTCGGCAAGGTCGTCGAGACCGGCGACGAGGAGCAGATCTACGAGCACCCGACCCACCCGTACACGCAGGCGCTGCTGTCCGCCGTCCCGGTGCCCGACCCCGACGCCCCCGGCTGGGCGGGGCAGATCCAGCTGGAGGGCGAGCCGCCGTCGCCGCTCGACCCGCCGTCCGGATGCCGGTTCCGCACCCGCTGCTGGAAGGCCCGGGACGTCTGCGCGCAGGACGTCCCCGAGCTGGTGGAGCGCGACGCGTCCGCGCACCCGAGCGCCTGCCACTTCGCCGAGGAGCAGGCCCTCACCGAGCAGGCCTGACACCGGCCCGCCCGGGTCGGCCGGCGCGGGTCGGCCGGCGCGGGCCGGTCGGAGCGGGCCGGTCGGAGCGGGCCGGTCGGAGCGGGCCGATCGGGGCGGCCCGGGACGGTTCCGTAGGGTGGGGGCATGGCGCGCAAGGGCAGGCACGGTCCGCGGCCGGACACGTTCACGATCGACGGCGGCGAGGCCGAGCTGCTGCGCGACGCCGACCGCGACGGCGGCTGGATGCTGCTCGTCGGCGGCGTCCCGCAGTCCTACGTGGACCTGTCCGACCCCACCTACCTCGACTTCGAGTACATGCGGCTGATGGGCGACGTCGTCGACGCGCTCGGGCTGGAGGGCGAGGCGTTCGACGCGGTGCACATCGGCGGCGCCGGCTGCACCCTGCCCCGCTACATCGCCGCGACCCGCCCGGGGTCGCGGCAGATCGTCCTGGAGCCGGACGCCGAGCTGGTCCGGGTCGTCCGCGAGCGGCTGCCCGTCAAGGGCGTGCCGGGGCTGCGGATCCGCGTCACCGACGGGCGCAGCGGCATCGCCGCGCTCGCCGACGAGGCCGACGACCTCGTCGTGATGGACGCCTTCGCCGAGGCGTCGATGCCGGTCGAGCTCGCGACCCGCGAGTTCGTGCTGGACGCGGCGCGGGTGCTGCGGCCGCGCGGGGCGTACCTGGCGAACGTCGCCGACGGGTTCCGGCTGCCGTTCGCGCGGCGCGTCGCCGCGACGGTCCGGTCGGTGTTCCCGCACACGCTGCTGATGGGCGACCCGGGCGTGCTCCGCGGCCGCCGCTTCGGCAACCTGATCATCGCCGCGTCCCGCGAGCCGCTGCCGGTCGCCGAGCTGACCCGGCGCGCCGCGGGCGGCATCGCGCGGGCCCGGATGGTGGCGGGCGACGACCTCGCCGCGTTCTGCGCCGGCGCCGCGCCGCTGCACGACGGCGAGGAGATCGTGACGCCCACCCCGCCGCCGCAGGTCTTCGGGAGGTCGTGAGATGGAGACCGGCGCCGATCTCATGGACGAGGCGGGCCTCGCGGCGTTCGAGGGGCTGCGGCCCCGTCTGACCGGCCTGGCGTACCGGATGCTCGGCGAGGTGCAGGAGGCCGAGGACGCGGTCCAGGACGCCTACCTGCGCTGGAACGGCACGGACCGGGCGGCCGTCGAGGAGCCCCGGGCCTGGCTGATCAAGGTCGTCACGAACCTGTGCCTCAACCGGCTCGCCTCGGCGCGGGCGCGCCGCGAGACCTACACGGGCCCGTGGCTGCCCGAGCCGGTGCCCGGCGCCGGGGGGCTCGGCGCGCGGGTGCTCGGGCCGCTGGAGACCGCCGAGCAGCGCGACTCGGTGTCGCTGGCCCTGCTCACCCTCATGGAGTCGCTCACCCCGGCCGAGCGCGCCGTGTTCGTGCTGCGCGAGGCGTTCGGCTACAAGCACCGCGACATCGCCGAGGTGCTGGACGTCACCGAGACCGCGAGCCGGCAGCTGCACCGGCGCGCCCGGCAGCGCGTCGCGTCCGCCGAACGGCGGTTCGCGCCGCCGGGCGAACGGTGGCGGCGGCTCGTCGAGCGGTTCCTGGACGCGGCCGTGCGCGGCGACCTGGCCGGGCTGGAGGCGATCCTCGCCGAGGACGTCGTCGCCTGGTCCGACGGCGGCGGCAAGGTCACCGCGGCCCGCAACGCGATCGCCGGACGGACCCGGGTCGCGCGGTTCCTCCTCGGCGTCGCCCGCCGCGCCGCGGACCTGCCCGGGGCGTCGCTCGAGCCGTCGATCGAGGAGGTCAACGGCGTGCCGGCGCTGGCCGTCCGGGTGGACGGCGAGCTCACCATGATCGCGGTGCTGGAGGCGTCCGGGGACCGCGTCACGGCCGTGCACGCCGTGCTCAATCCGGACAAGCTCGGATTCGCCGCCCGCGCGCTGTCACGCTCTGGGAGACTGCCCGGTCCCTCTTAGCGGACGAAGGAGGAGTCAATGATCATCGTGACCGGGGCGAGCGGGACGCTCGGCGCGCCCCTGACCCGCAAGCTGGCCGCCGCGGACGCCGCGGACGTGCGCGCGCTGAGCCGGCGCTCCAGGACGCCGGAGAACGGCGTCACCTGGCACCAGGCGGACCTCAAGACCGGCGACGGGCTCGGCGCGGCCCTCGACGGCGCCGACACGATCGTGCACTGCGCCAGCGACTGGCGGCACTACAAGGACGACCTGACCGCCGCCCGGAACCTGGTGGACGCGGCGTGGAAGCAGGGCGCGCCGCACCTGGTCTACATCTCGATCGTCGGCGTCGACAAGATCCCGTACCCGTACTACCGGATCAAGCACGAGGTGGAGCGGCTCATCGAGGACTCGGGCCTGCCGTACACCATCCTGCGGGCCACCCAGTTCCACACCCTTCCGGGGATGGTGCTGGACGCCCTCACCAAGGTCCCCGGGCTGATGCCGCTGCCGTCCGGGCTGCGGATCCAGCCGATCGACGCCGGCGAGGTCGCCGACCGGCTGGCCGACCTGGCGCTCGCCCCCGGGCCCGCGCGCCGCGTCGACGACATGGGCGGCCCCGAGGTGCTCGCGCTCGAGGACATGGCCCGGGCCTATCTGCGGGCGCGCGGCAGGCGCGGCCTGCGGCTGCCGGTCCCGCTGTTCGGCAGGACGGCACGCGGCTTCAAGGAGGGCCACCACCTCGCCCCCGGGCAGAAGGCCGGGAAGCGGACCTGGCAGGACTACCTCGACGAACGCTGGCCGCGCGGGTGACCGGCACCGCCGTCCGCCGCGCCCCGGCCGGGGGACGGCCGTCCTGACGCGGGCCGCCCGCCGCCCGCCCGCGGAGCCCATTCGCGGATAACGGGCGGCGGCCCGCCGGAACGCAATTCCGGACCGGCCTCCCGCGCCGTATCGGCCGCATCCGGCGGCGCCATGTCCCATAATCGAGCGATGGAGTCGTCCACCCGAATTCTCATTCTCGGCACGGATTCCTCGGGGAGAATACTCCAGTCCGAGCGGAACGCCGCCGCCGTTCTGTCCGCGAATCCGGACGGGCTCCTGGGCGCCTGCCTCGACGAGGTGATCCCCGGCGCGCGCGAGCCGCTGCTGGAGGCGGTGAAGCACGGGCGGGAGCGCACCGCGATGCTCGCCGTCGAGACCTCCGGCGGCGCCACCCTCGACGCGGTCGTCACCGTGCACCCGATGAGCGGCGGCGAGCCCGGCGGCCTCGCCGCGCTGGCGGTGATCCGCGTCCCGGTGCCGCTCGCCGACCGGTTCGTCGACCCCGCCGTCATCCGCCGGGCGCTGCTCGACGACGGGTTACCGCGCATCGGCTCCACCCTCGACCTGGAACTGCTGGCGCGGGGGCTGATGGACGTCCTCGTGCCGCATTTCTGCAATTCCGGCGCGCTGATGCTGCTGGAGAGCCATCTGGACGCCGACGAGGCGCCCGCGGGCCCGGACGGGCCGCCGCTGCGCCGGATGGCGATCGGGTTCGACGACGGCGACCCCGCCTGGGACGCGGCGTTCCCGACCGGCGAGTCCGTCGTCTACCCGGCCGGCACCCCGTACGCGCGGTGCCTGGAGACCGGCGAGCCGGAGCTGACCGCGCTCGGCGGCGAGGGCGCGGCGCGGCTCGCCGAGGTCTGGCACCGCCCGCCGGTCGCCGACCTGCTCAAGGGCTCGTCGATGCTGCTGCTGCCGATCATGTCGCAGGCGGGGGTGCTCGGGTTCTTCGTCGGCGTCCGCAACGTCGCGCACCGCCCGTTCGACCGCTACGACATCGAGATCGGGATGGAGTTCGCCGCCCGCGCGTCCAACTACGTGGAGAGCGCGCGGCAGTACTCGCTGGAGCGGGCGACCGCGCTGACCCTGCAGCGCAGCCTGCTGCCGACCGGGCTGTCGGCGCCGTCCCCGATCGAGGTGCACCACCGGTACCTGCCCGGCAGCCGGCTCATCGAGGTCGGCGGCGACTGGTACGAGTCGATCGCGCTGCCGGGGGCGCGCGTCGCGCTCGTCGTCGGCGACGTCGCCGGGCACGGGGTGAAGGCGGCCGTCACGATGGGCCGGCTGCGCACCTCGATCCACACCCTCGCCGAGCTGGAGCTGCCGCCCGCCGAGGCGCTGGAGCGGCTCGACTCGCTGATGCGGACCCTCGGCGACCGCGAACCGCACTTCGCGACCTGCGCCTACGTCGTGTACGACGCGGTCAGCGGCCGCTGCGAGGTCGCGAGCGCCGGGCACCTGCCGCCGCTGCTGGCGCCGCCCGGCGCCGCGTCCCACTTCCTGGCGGTGCCGCCCGCGCCGCCGCTCGGCGTCGGCGGCGACGGCCCGATCGTCAGCCGCGAGTTCACCGTCGAGGACGGCACGCTGCTGTTCCTGTACACCGACGGGCTGGTGGAGAACCGGGCCCGCGACATCGACGACGGCCTGGCCCGGCTGCAGCGGACGTTCGGGCCCGGCGCGGCGTCCCGGCCGCTCGGGGAGCTGTGCCAGGACGCGCTCGACGGCGTCTACGACGACCAGCACCGCGACGACATCGCGATGCTGGTGGCGCGGCTCAGCCGGATCCCGGAGGACCACCACGCCACCTGGGAGCTGCCCGCCGAGCCGGCCGCGGTGCGGCGGGCCCGGGGCCTGGTCCGCGACCGGCTCGCCCGCTGGGGCCTGGACGAGTTGGCCGACTCCACCGTGCTGATGGCCTCCGAGCTCGTCACCAACGCGATCAGCCACGCGGGCGGCCGCGTCGGGCTGCGCCTCGTCCGCGAGGGCGGGCTGGTGTGCGAGGTGTTCGACTCCTCCGACGGCCGTCCCCGCGTCCGCCCCCAGGACGACGAGGAGGACATGCCGGAGTCCGGGCGCGGGCTGCACGTCGTCGGGCGCCTCGCGCAGCGCTGGGGCGTCCGCCGCACCACCGACGGCAAATCCGTCTGGTGCGAGCAGGAACTGCCCTGAGCGACGGTTTTCCGTGCGTTAGCGGAGTACCGAGATGTGCACGTGGTCGTAGTGGTTCTGCGTGATGCCGCCGCGGTCCGCCATCGGGCGCCATCCGCCGCCGCGCACGTTCCAGATGTGCTGTTTCCAGATCACGTAGGAGATGCCGAGCCGCCGCGCGTTCGCGACCGCGTACGCCGCGACCTCGTCGCCGTGCCGCTGCGCCTGCGCGCTCGGCATCCGGCCGGCGGTGTTCTCCATGAAGTCGCAGGCGCGGCCGTCGCCGTGGTCCTGCGGGTCGCCGGTGGAGCGGTAGCAGCCGATCGTCGGGAACGGCCCGAACATCCCGTTGATCTCCAGCAGGACCGTGCGCATCGTCGGCGTCATCAGGTTGCCGGTGATCGGGGTGCGGGACGGCAGCGCACCGTCCGGGCGTCCGGTCATCCGCGGCGCGCTCTTCGGCGCCGCCGCCCTGCCGGGTGACGACGGGGCGTTCAGCGCGGCGATCCGCGTCCCGCGCGGCAGGATCCGCTTCAGCCGACTGCTCAGCTTGCGGATGTCGGTCTTGGGTGCGCTGAGCAGCAGGGCGTTGCCGTCCGGCATGCCGAGCGCCTGGGCCTGCGCGTGCGAGACGACGGCGTCGACGCTGCCGATGCCCAGCGACGCGTACGCGCCGACCCGGACCTGCCCGGGGTGGGCGCTGCTGCCCGCCTGCACGACCGTGCCGAGCGGGAACGCGCCGTCCTGCCCGAGCGCGAACGACAGGGCGAGCCCGCCGGACGCCACCGTCCGCCAGAGCTGGTCGGACTCGGCGGTCGCTTCGGGTGCGAACGCCCGGAACGTCGACGGGTCCACGCCGAGCAACCCGACGCGGTGCCCGCCGACCTGCGCGCGGGCGGCGTCCACGACGGTGATCCCCGCGACGCCCTTGAGCCGGCGGGCGCGCGCGACGGCCTGCTGTGGCAGCGGCGCGGTCCCGGCGACCAGCAGGTGCGGGGTGTAGCGGCGGGTCAGCGGCGCGACGGCCTCGACCGGCGGCGCGCCCGCCTTGGTGACCGACACCAGGTCGCGGGGCCGCCGTTCGCGGCCGCCGCCGTCCGCCCGGCCCGACGCGAGCACCCACGCGTCCGTGCCGAGGGTCAGCACCACCGCCGCCGCGACGATCCCAGGCAGCGTCCTGCCGCGCCCGCGCGGCGTTCCGCCATGCCCGCGCATCGAGCCGCCCCCGTCCCCTCGTTCCCTCCGCGGCATCGTAGAGGACCGGGGACGGGCGGATCCGCGCCCGGTCCGGGCGCGGACGGTGCCGGGTGCTCAGTGCTGGACGGGTTGGGTGCCGAGCAGGTCGTCGTAGTCGTCCGGGAGCTGCGCCATGATGTGCTCGAACAGGCCCGGTTCGACCGACGCCTTGACGGCGGCCACGACCGCGCGGGCGTGCTGGCGCGCCTGCGGCGGCCGGGTCCCCTCGGTGTCGGCGACCCGCTCGTAGAACTCCTCGAGCCCGAAGCGGTGCCCGGCGCCCTCGTCCGGCAGCGCCTCGGCGAGCGCGGGCGGCAGCTGCGCGGCCAGGTCGCGGCTCTGCCCGCCGGCGAGCCGCTCGCCCAGGACGGTGAGCGTGGCGTCGATGGCGCGCTCGGCGTGGTCGGCGGTGTCGATGCGCCCGGTCTCGCGGACGGCCGACACCATTTCGTGCTCCTTCATGATCCCCCCGAAGGTCGGCTCAGACGGTCACGGCCATGCGGACCCCGATACCCGCCGGTCAGAGAAGGCATTCATCCCGTTCGGGGCGATCAGGCGGGCGGTGCGGCCTCCTGCAGCCGGCCGTCCGCGAGCCGCAGCCAGCGCTCCACCCCGATGTCGGCCAGGAACCGCTCGTCGTGGCTGACCACCACGAACGCGCCCTGGTAGGCGTTGAGCGCGCCGACGAGCCAGGACGCGCTCGCCAGGTCGAGGTTGTTCGTCGGCTCGTCCAGGAGCAGCAGCTGGGGCGCCGGCTCGGCGCACAGCACACATGCGAGCGTGGCGCGCAGCCGCTCACCGCCGGACAGCGCCCCGGCCGGCAGGTGCGCGCGGGCGCCGCGGAACAGGAACCGGGCGAGCAGGTTCATCCGCTCGGCCTCCGGCACGCCCGGCGCGAACGCGGCGAGGTTCTCCGCCACCGTACGGTCGAGGTCGAGCAGGTCGAGGCGCTGCGACAGGTACGCGACGCGGCCGTCGGCCCGCCGCGCCGTCCCGCCGCCCTCGGGGGACAGGTCGCCGCCGATCAGCCGGAGCAGGGTCGACTTGCCGGTGCCGTTCGCACCGATCAGCGCGACGCGCTCGGGGCCCCGGATCTCCAGGCTCGCACCCGGCTCGGCGAAGACGTCCCGGTCGCCGTAGCGGACCCGCATGCGCTCGCCGAGGAACACCGTCCGCCCGGCGGGCACGGCGGTGGCGGGCAGCTCCAGGCTGATCGACTGGTCGTCGCGCAGGGCGCGCTCGGCCTCCTGGAGGCGGGCGCGAGCGTCGCCGAGCCGCGCGGCGTGCGCCCCGTCCGCCCGTCCGGCCGACTCCTGCGCCCGCCGCTTGCGCGCACCGGCGAGGATCTTGGGCAGGCCCGCGTCCTTGAGGTTGCGCGCCGCGGTGCTCTGCCGCCGCGCCGCCCGCTCCCGGGCCTGCTGCATCTCCCGCTTCTCCCGCTTCACCTCCTGCTCGGCGCTGCGGACGTCCTTCTCGACGGCCTCCTGCTCGATCCGGAGGGCTTCCTCGTAGGCGGTGAAGTTCCCGCCGTAGAAGCGCATCTCGCCGCGCTCCAGCTCGGCGATGCGGTCCATCCGGTCGAGCAGCGCGCGGTCGTGGCTCACCACGAGCAGGCACCCGCTCCAGTCCTCCAGGACGCCGTACAGCCGGTGCCGCGCGTCGATGTCGAGGTTGTTGGTCGGCTCGTCGAGCAGCAGCACGTCCGGCCGCTTCAGCAGCTGCGCGGCCAGGCCGAGCGAGACGACCTGGCCGCCGCTGAGCGTGCCGAGGCGCCGGTCCAGCGCGACGTCGCCGAGGCCCAGCCGGTCGAGCTGGGCGGGGGTGCGCTCCTCGATGTCCCAGTCGTCGCCGATCACCGCGAAGTGCTCCTCGGCGGCGTCGCCGGACTCGATCGCGTCGAGCGCGCGGACGACCGGGGCGATGCCCAGGACGTCCGCCACGGTCAGGTCGCCGTCGAGCGGCAGCGTCTGGGGCAGGTGGCCGAGCACGCCGTCGACGGCGACGGTGCCGGCGGCGGGCCGCAGCTCGCCCGCGATCAGTTTCAGCAGCGTGCTCTTGCCGGCGCCGTTCGGCGCGACCAGGCCGGTGCGGCCGGCGCCGACGGCGAACGACAGGTCCTGGAACACCGGGACGTCGCCGGGCCAGGAGAAGGAAAGGCCGGAGCAGATGATGCGTGCATCGGACACGTGAGGGACCTCGTGGGATGAAGCGGGCGTGGCTGGGCCGCCCGGCAGGGGGCAGGGATGCGGTCGACGACGGGACGGCCACGGCGGCGGCGCTCGTCCGCGCGCACCGGTGGCCGATCACTTCCGGGATCACCCGGAGATGTCGTCGTCACCTGCCACTGCTGATCTCCCTCTACGGATCACTCGTCCGGTCCAACACTATCAGCGCGCGGCGCCCACCTGTCCCAGCAGCGCCGCGGCGGCGTCCTCGGCGAGGGCCCCGGGCAGGTCGGAGCCCATCCGGTCGGCGGCCGCCTCCCGCAGCCGGACGCCCGCCGCCGCGCTCGCCGTGGCGGTGGCGGCGGCGAGCAGCACCGGCGGCCCGCTGCGGATGCCGTCGCGGCGCGCCATGGCCCGGGCCGCGACCGCCGCGAGCGCCACCCGGGGCGCGAGGCCCTGGGGCGAGGTCCGCGGCGGGGCGGCCGGGAGCTTGTCGAGCCCCATCTCGGCCACCGTGAACAGGCCGTTCAGCGCCTTGACGGCGGGATGGGAGAGCCGGCCGGACAGGCCCGGGTAGTAGCGGCGCGAGCGCAGCGCCAGCGCGCTGAGCCCGGCGGAGCTGCGGCAGCCCGTGGCCGCGCCGAGCGCCGCGGCGCGCACCAGCGCCCGGCGGGACGGGCGGTCGGGCGCCGGCTGCCGGAGGGCCTTGCGCTCCTCGTCGGCGCGGAACATCGCGGCGAGCGCGGAGTGCGTCGTGATGCCGTAGACGAGGTGCGGGATCGCGTCGGACGCCCAGTCGGTCCGGGTCCAGGTGCGCGGGTCGGAGATCCCCAGCCGGGCGATCGGCAGGTCGGCGGCCGCCATCGCCGCCGCGCCCAGCAGCGGCCCGCCGATGACGGCGGGCAGCCGGATCCCGGCGGCGCGCAGCGCCCCGGCGAGCGCGCCCACGGCCATCCCGGTGAAGGTGCCGCCGAGCGCGCCGAGGCCGTCCAGCCGGTTCGCCCGCTCCAGCTCGCCGCCCGGCAGGCGCACGCCGGCGAGGCCGGCCAGCAAACCGGCGACGGCGGCCGGAGTTCCGCTCGCGGGGCGGCCCCGTATCGCCATGTCCGCTTCGGTCGTCGCGTTGAGCGCGGTCGTCCCCGCGGCGCCGGCCGCCATGCCGCGCAGGACGCCCTTCAGTAGTGAGGTCACGCCCGGGCACTACCCGTGCTTTCCGCGATTACCCGCGCGGCCCCGGCCGCCCCCGGCCGCCCCCGCCCGGTCAGCCGAGGTGCACGGGCAGCGAGTTGACGCCGTAGACGATCGACAGCTTGCGGTAGCTCAGCTTGTCGGGCTCCACCGCGAGCCGCAGGTCGGGGAACCGGCGGACGAGCGCGGGGTAGGCCGCGCGCAGCTCCATCTTGGCCAGCTCCGCGCCGATGCAGCGGTGCGCGCCCCACCCGAACGCCAGGTGCGGCGGGGTCTTGCGGCCGGCGTCGAAGCCGTCCATGCCGGGGCCGAGCGCCGGGTCGCGGTTGGCCGCCGACAGCGAGATCAGCACCACGTCGCCCTCGGCGATGTGCACACCGGCGACCTCGGTGTCCTTGCGGGCGAACCGTGGGAACGCCAGCTGCACCACGGTCAGGTACCGCAGCAGCTCGTCCACGAACGGGCCGATCGCCTCGTCGTCGTCGTGCACCCGCTGGAACTGCTCCCGGTCGCGCAGCAGCACGATCGAGCCGAGCGCGAGCATGCTCGCGGTCGTCTCCAGGCCGCCGGTGAGCACGCCGTCGGAGAGCCCGGCGATCTCCAGGTCGTCGAGCTCGTCGCCGTGCTCGCGGATCAGCATGCCGATCAGGCCGGGGCCCGGCTCGACCCGCTGCCGGCGGACGACCTCGAGGAGGTAGTCCATCGACTCGGAGATCGCGCCGACCGACGCGCTCGCGCCGCCGAACAGGTCGAACCGGGCGCTGCTCAGCCGCTGGAAGTCGCTGCGGTCGCGGTGCGAGACGCCGAGCAGCTCGCAGATCGTGAGCAGCGGGACGGGCAGCGCGAACGACTCCATCAGGTCGACGGGCCCGGACCGGTCCGCCATCGCGTCGAGCCGCTCCTCGACGATCGTGTGGATCAGCGGGGTGAGGCGGCTCAGCCGGCGCATGGTGAACTCCGGCGTCAGCAGCTTGCGCCGCCGGGTGTGCACGGGCGGGTCGGAGAACCCGAGCCCGCCGGGCGTGAACCCGGCCGGGACGTCCACCTTGCCGACGAGGTTGGACAGGTCGTTGCTGAACGAGTCCGCGTCCGCGAGGACGGCCTTGGCCTCGTCGTAGCCGGTCACCAGCCAGACGCCGAAGCCGAACGGGAGCGGCAGCTTGCTGACGCTCCGCGCCTCCCGCATCTCGGTGAGGTCGCTCACCGGGTCCAGGCCGTCGCGGCGCAGCGGCGCCAGCGTGGAGTTCGGCAGGAACCGGATCGACTCGAGATTGAATCCGGCACGCTGCTTCCTGGCGATGTATCCCCGTACAAGCCACTTGGCCGCGCGTGCCCCGACATTCGCCATGATCGCAGGTTATTGATCAGAAGCGCTCGTCGCACCTCCGTGCAGGATCTAAAACATCACATCTTCGAGACGGACGCCACCGGATCTCGCTGTGCGTCCGGTTCGTGCCGCTCTGCGACCAGTGGGATGTTACGGGCGAATGGCTCCGGGGCGGGCGGGTAGGACGGTGACCGGAAGCCGGAGACAGGGGGGAAGCCATGGCCGGCAAGAAGATGGAAGGGAACGTCCAGCAACGCCGGAAGGCCGCCCGCGAGGCGAGGGAGCAGGGGAAGGCCCCGAGCGCCCGGAACGTCACCACCGGCGCGTCCAAGCAGCCGCACTCGGCCCCGAAGCACCAGCCGCACCATCACGCCGAGCGGCTGGGCAACATCCACCGCGGCAAGCAGCAGGACACCTCGCCCGAGCCCAAGCCGGGCTACGGCGAACCGGCGTCGAAGCGGCGCCGCGAGGACTGAGGCCGCACCCGCGCCGGCCCGCCCGTACGCGCGCCGGTGCGGGGTCAGAGGCCGGCGTCGCGGCCGATGATCTCCTTCATGATCTCGTTGGAGCCGGCCCAGATGCGGGTGACGCGGGCGTCCATCCAGGCGCGGGCCACGCGGTACTCGCGCATGTAGCCGTAGCCGCCGAACAGCTGCACGCAGGCGTCGATGACCTGGTTCTGCACGTCCGAGCTCCACCACTTGGCCTTGGACGCGTCGACCGCGGACAGCTCGCCCGCCACGTGCGCGGCCAGGCACTGGTCGACGAACGCCTGCGCGACGTCCAGCTTGGTGATCAGCTCGGCGACCAGGAACTTGTTGTGCTGGAAGTTGCCGATGGGCTGCCCGAACGCCTTGCGCTCCTTGACGTAGGCGATCGTCTCGTCCAGGACGCCGCGGGCGTGCGCGACGTTGGCGACGGCGCAGGACAGCCGCTCCTGCGAGAGCCGCTCCATCATGTGGATGAAGCCGCGGTTCAGCTCCCCGATGACGTGCGAGTCCGGCACCCGGACGTTCTCGAAGAACAGCTCGGAGGTGTCGGCCTCCGGCTGGCCGACCTTGTCGAGCTTCGTGCCGCGGCTGAAGCCGGGCGTGCCGGCCTCGACGCCGAACAGGGTGATGCCCTTGGCGCCGCGCTCGGGGTCGGTCTTGGCCGCGACGATGACGAGGTCGGCGTGGCCGCCGTTGGTGATGAACGTCTTCGACCCGTTGATCACCCACTGGCCGCCGTCGCGGACCGCCGTGGTCTTCAGCGCCGCGAGGTCGGACCCGCCGGACGGCTCGGTCATCCCGATCGCGGTGATCAGCTCGCCGGTGCAGAACCCCGGCAGCCACTTCTTCTTCGCCTCGTCGGTCGCCAGCTCCAGCAGGTACGGGGCGCAGATGTCGATGTGGATCGACACGATCGAGTTGTAGGCGACCGCGACGCGCGCGAGCTCCTCGCCGATGACGGCGTTGAAGCGGAAGTCCCCGGCGTCCTGGCCGCCGTACTCCTCGGGCACCTGCATGCCGAGGAGGCCCTGCCGGCCCGCCTCCAGCCACACCTCGCGCCTGAGCATCCGCTCATTGCGGATGTCCTCGTCCAGCGGGAGGAGGGTCCGCTCGACGAACTCCCTCACGGACTCCCTGAACAGCTCGTGGTCGGCTTCGAAGACGGTGCGCCGCATGCGGTTCCTCCTGGAATGGTGCGAAGTGCGGGCCCAGTGTACTGAGCGATCGCTTAGGCTTCTGCGCATGGCTCCCCGCAGCGGCTCCGATGACGGCGGCGACGCCATGTGGGCCGGAGTCGCGCCGGACGCGTCCCGCCGCCTGCTGCTCGCGGCCGTCGACTCCTTCGCCGAGCTCGGCTACCACGGCACCTCGACGCGGCACATCGCGGCCGGCGCGGGGATGAGCGCCGGCGCCCTCTACGTGCACTACCGGACGAAGGCGGACCTGCTGTTCCAGATCGCGCTGACCGTCCACGAGTCGGTGCTCGCGGAACTGGAGGCCTCGGTCGAGGGCGTCGACGGGCCCGCCGAGCGCGTCCGGGCGCTGATGTACGCGTTCGCGCGCTGGCACGCCCGCCACCACCGCGCCGCCCGCGTCATCCAGAACGAGCTGGGCGCGCTGGACGCGGCGCACGCGCGGCGCATCGCCGCGATCCGCCGCCGCGTCCGCGCCCTGGTCCGCGAGGAGGTGCGGGCGGGCGCCGCGGCGGGCGCGTTCGACGTCGCCGACATCGAGGGCACCGCGCGCGCGATGTCGTCGCTCGCGATCGACGTGTGCCGCTGGTACCGCCCCGAAGGGCCCCGTTCCCCGGAGGAGATCGGCGCGCTGACCGCGCACCTGTCGCTGCGGATGCTCGGCGCGCGCGGCTAGTGCCGCCGGTGCGCCGCTAGTCCCACCAGAACGACCAGTGCGTCTTGCCCCGGATCTCCTCGGCGTAGCCGGCGAGGGTGCCGGGCCCCTGGAAGAGGATGTCGGGGCAGAACGCCCAGTGCTCCGCCGCGACGTGCACCGCGTGGCGGGTGGTCACCGGCGGTGCGGCGACGCTCAGCTCCAGCGTGTTGAACCCGAGCCCGACAACGCGCGCGCCGAACCGGTCCTCCCAGCCGCGCAGCACGGCCGCGAGCGGCGCGGTCCACTCGTTGTGGTTCAGCGCTCCCTGCCAGCCGACCGCCGCGATCGCGTCGGCGCCGCGCTCGACCGCGACCAGGCCGAGGGACGGCCCGCGCGCGCCGAGGGCGCGGGCGTACCGGTCGGCGACGGCGTCCGGGTCGTCCAGCAGGGCGCCGGCGGGGGCGGGGCCGGGGCAGTGCCGCCCGAACGGGGCCAGGTCGTCGTGGTCGTCGTCGGCGGCCTGCTCCGCCCAGTCGGCCCACACCTCGTACAGGAACGCGTCGGGGGAGTAGTTGCCGATCTCCTCGACCGGCTCCGGCGCGATCTGGCCGGACGCCCACGGCTGGTCGGTCTCGTCGAGGAGCAGCGGCCACAGGCCGGACCGGGCGTGCTCGGCGCGCAGCCGGCCCCACAGCTCGCCGTGCACGGGCTCGTCGCTCAGCCAGAAGGCGGGCCGCATCAGCAGCTGCCGCTGCGGGTAGCCGGGGTCCGGCCACACCACGTCGCCTTCGGGCAGCGACACCGACAGGGTCCGCCCGGCGGCGCCGTCCGCCTCCGGGCCGGCGCCGTCCGCGCCGTCGGCGAACAGCTGCGGGAGGTTGCCCGGCAGGTGCCGCCGGATCTCGACATCATCCATTTCACGCCGTTCCGGTACAGAGCATGCCAACGGGATCTTGGCACTCCGAGATGGTAACGGCGGTGCGGGCCGCCCGGGGGAGGAGCGGGAGTGTTCGGTCCGCCCGGGCGGCCCGCACAGGGTGTCAGCGTCGCCCGCGGCGGCCGCGCAGGAGGTAGTCCACGACGACCGCGACGACGCCGAGGCCGGTGACGACGCTGACGGGGATCTCCAGCCAGGTGCCCTTGAGCGTGAGGCCGGCGACCACGTTCGCGGCCAGGAGCAGGCCGAACAGGGTCCAGCGGGCGGAGTTGCCGGTGCCGTTCATCAGACGTGCGCCTTTCAGTGGATCTTCGGGGAGGTGCGCCGGCGGAGCATCGCCGCGGCCGGCACGAGGACGGCGGCGGCGCCGGAGCCCGCCACGGTCGCGAGGATCGCGGCGCAGGTCACCGGGGACACCGCGGGCAGCGGCAGCCCGGTGACCGCCGTTGCGAACGCGGGGACGACCACCGCGACGATGAGGGACCCGGCTGCGGCGCCGGTGCCGAGCACGATGAGCGCCTCCAGCCGCAGCATCCGCATGACCTGCCGGCGGGTCGCGCCGACGAGCCTGAGCAGGGCGAACTCGCGGTGCCGCGCGGCCGTCGCGAGCGCCAGCGTCGTGACGAGGCCGATGAGGATGAACCCGGCGATCGCGCCGACCACGACATAGTTGATGAAGCCCTGCAGGCGCGTCTCGGCCGAGAGTTCGGCGCCGAACGCGTCGCGGTCGACGGCCCGTGCGCCGAGGTACGCGGCGGTGACGGACCGGAGGTCGGCGTGCCCGCGCACGAGGACGTGGTCGTCGAGCGGGGTCGACGAGTGCGCGACGGCGAGGTCATGGGGGAGCAGGACGTCGCCGAAACCGAGGCCCCGGTCGTACACCGCGACGACCCGGGCGTCGATCCGCGTGCCGTCGCCCAGCCACAGCGGCGTGGTGGAGCCGACGTGCAGCCCTCCGGCGACGTCCCGGCTGAGCGCGACCGTGGCACCGCGCAGGGCGCCGAGGCCGCCGGCGGTGACCTTCGGGTCCATCGTGGCGGCGGCGTCCGCGCCGACGCCCTGCGCGGTCAGCGACCGCAGGTTCTTCTCGCCCAGTTCCTTCACGGCCATGACGACCGTGGTGCGCTTGACGGGCGTCGCGGCGGTCACGCCGGGGACGCGCCGCGCCGCGTCCGCCGCGCCCTGCGGCAGGCCCGGGCCGTCGGCGACGATGACCTGGTCGGCGCGGTTCCCGTCGGCGAACTGCACGGCGGTCGCGTGGACGACCGTGGACTGCGCGAACAGCTGCACGCCCGCGAACGCGACGGCCAGCGCGACCGGCGTCATGATCGAGCCGGCGCGCAGCGCGGCGGCGCTCGCCGCGTGGCGGGCCAGCCGCCCCGCGACCGGGGACAGCGTGGCGGCGGCGCGCCCGAGGACCCGCTCGCCGGCCCGCGCCAGCAGCGGACCCAGCAGCGCGACCGCGACGATCAGCGCCATGACCAGCCCGCCGAGCGAGGCGCTCGCGGTCGGCCCGGTCGTGACCGCCGCGACCCCGAGCGCGTTCGCGCCGGCGACGAGGAGGACGGCGCCCGCGATGACCCGCCAGCGGGGGAGCCGCGCCGGCTCGGCGGCCGACTCGCCGAGGGCCTGCACCGGCCGGATCCGGGAGATCCGCAGCGAGGCGAGCAGCGCGGACACGGTCGCGGCGAGGACGGTGACGGCGATCGCCGCCAGCGCCGGCAACGGGGTGAGCGAGAGCCCGAAGCCGTCCGGGAGCACGCCCTTGCGGATCATCGCGGCGTGCATCGCCGCCCCCGCGCCGAGCGACAGCACGCCGCCGGCCAGCGCGGCCGGCACCGCCGCCCGCGCGGTCTCGCGCACGAGCCGCCCCCGCACCTGCCAGGGCGTCGCGCCGACCGCGCGCAGCAGCGCGAACTCCCGTCCGCGCTCCCGCACCGACAGCACGATCAGCCCGCCGACGACGACCAGCGCCGTCATGACGGCGACGCCGCCGAACGACGCGGCGATCTCCACGATGTCGGGGCGCGCGGAGGCGACGGCGCGGTCCTCGGCGTCGCCGCGCGCCGCGCCGGTCGCGACCGTCAGGCCGGGGGCGGCCTTGCGCAGCGCGTCCGCGTCCGGTTTCCCGCGGGTGAGCACCGCGAGGGCGTCGGCCTGCCCGGGATGCCCGTTCAGTGCCGTCGCGGTCGCGGTGGTGAAGAACGCCGCCGCAGGCCCGGACGACACCAGCCCGGAGACCCGGAACGGGCGGGGCGTCCCGCCGGCCTGCAACCGGACGGTCGAGCCCGCCCGGACGCCGGCCGACCGGCTCAGCACCACCTCGTCCGGCCCCTGCGGCGCCCGGCCCTCGCTCAGCTTGTAGGGCCGCAGCGCGGCAGTGTCCCAGCCGTGGCCCGTCACCGCGCGCCCGGTGGGCGTCAGGACGGGGAACGACACATCCGCGATTACCGCCCGGACACCCGGCACCGACCGCAGCGTCCCGGCCGCCGCCACGGGGACCCGCGCGCGCTCGGCGACGGGCCTGCTCTGCTTCTCCGGGTCGGAACCGACGCGCTTCATCTGCCGCGTCACGCTCGTCGGCCCCGTCACGACCGCGTCCGCCGCGGCGTACCGGTCCACCGGCGCGTGCGCCAGCAGCGCCGACTCCAGCAGCACCCCGCACGCCCCGACCAGGACCGCGGCGAACAGCAGCGCCGCGAAGACGCCCGCGAACGCGCCCTTCCCCTCCAGCCTCTTCACAGCGACTCCCACCGGTTCATCACGGCCGCGACCGACGGCGCGGACAGCTCGTCGACGATCCGTCCGCCGCTGAGGAACAGCACCGAGTCGGCGGTGGCCGCGGCCAGCGGATCGTGCGTGACCAGCACGACCGTCTGCCCGGTCACGTCCGCCGCCTCGCGCAGCAGCCGCAGGACGCCGCGCGCCGACCGCGGGTCGAGCGCGCCGGTCGGCTCGTCGGCGAACACCACCTCCGGACGGGTGATCAGCGCGCGGGCGACGGCGGCGCGCTGCTGCTGCCCGCCCGACAGCTCCGCCGGGCGGTGCCGCAGCCGGTCCGTGAGACCGACCCGGCGCACCACCTCGTCCAGCCACGCGGGGTCGGGTTCGACGCCGCCGAGCCGCAGCGGCAGCGTGATGTTCTGCTCGACGTCCATCGACGGGATCAGGTTGAACGCCTGGAACACGAACCCGATCCGCTCGCGGCGCAGCCGGGTCAGCTTCGCCTCGCCGAGCCGGCCGAGGTCGGTCCCGGCGATCCGGACCGTCCCGGCGGTCGGCCGGTCCAGCCCGGACGCGCAGTGCAGGAACGTGCTCTTGCCCGAGCCCGACGGCCCCATCACCGCCGTGAACCCGCCGCGCGGGAACGTCCAGGTGACGTCGTCCAGCGCCCGCACCGCGCCGTAGGTCCTGGTGACCGACTCCAGGCGCACCGCCACCGCGGTCGCCTCGGCCGTCATCGTCGTCATGCTCGCCCTCCGTGGGAAACCCGCTCTCACCAGGACGAACCTAGGTTCCGGGGCGGGGCGGCCACATCGGGGCGCACTCCCCGATCGATGGTGTAGCCCGCTACACCATCGGCAGGGGGCCTGGCTCCGGTGCGCCGCGCGGCGCGCTCACATAGCGTGTGCGGTGAGACGACATGACAAGGGCACAGATGAGCGTGACAGCGGCGCTGCGGCGCAGCGCGGAGGCGACCGGCCGGCTGGTGGGCGCGCTGCGCATCACCGTGCCCGCGCTGTTCGGCGTGGCGCCGCTGCTGCTGTTCCTCGCCCTGCTGGTCGTCGCGCTGCCCTGGCTTCCGGACGCCGTCAAACCGCTGCGCGCGCTCGCGAACGCGGAACGCCGCCGGGCGGGTCAGGTGCTCGGCCGCGAGATCCCCGAGCCGTACGGGCGGGAGGACGCCGGGCTGCGGGAGGCGCGCCGGATCGTGCGTTCGCCGGCGCTGTGGCGCGACATCGCGTGGATGGTGGCGCACGGGTACACGGGCCTGCTGATGGCGGTGCTGGCGGTCGGGCTCTGGCCGGCGATCCCGTACTCGGCGTCGATGCCGCTGTGGTGGTGGGCGGCGCCGAAGGGCTCGGTGTCGGCGTTCGTAGATCTGTACACCTGGCCGCAGGCGCTCACGCTCCCGTTGCTCCAGACGGCCTTCGACCTGGCGCTGCTGCTGTGGCTCGTGCCGCGGCTCGTGCGCTGGCAGGCGCGGCTGGCGGAGGTGCTGCTGCGCCCCACCCGCCGCACCAGCCTGACCGAGCGGGTCGAGGAGCTCACCGAGACCCGCGCCGAGGCGCTGGAGGCGCACGGCGCCGAGCTGCGCCGGATCGAGCGCGACCTGCACGACGGGACGCAGGCGCAGCTCGTCGCGGTCGCGCTGCGGCTCGGCCTCGCCGACCGCCGCTTCGACACCGACCCGGACGCCGCCCGCGCGCTGTTCCTGGAGGCGCGGGACGGCGTGGAGGAGGCGCTGACCCAGCTGCGGACCGTCATCCGCGGCGTGTACCCGCCGATCCTGTCCGACCGGGGCCTCGCCGGGGCCGTGCGCGCGCTCGCCGCCGGGCAGCACATCCCGGTCGAGATGGACCTCGACGAGGCCGGACGAGCGCCCGCGGCCGTCGAGGCCGCCGCCTACTTCGTCGTCGCGGAGGCGCTCACCAACATCGCCAAGCACAGCGGAGCCCGCACCGCGTCCGTCACCGTCCGCCGCGAAGGGGCCCGGCTGCTGATCCGGGTGCGCGATGATGGCAAGGGCGGGGCCGACGCGGGCCGCGGGAGCGGGCTGGCCGGCATCCGCCGCCGGGTGGCCGCGCTCGACGGGACCACCCGCATCGACAGCCCCGACGGGGGAGGGACGACGCTGGAAGCGGACCTGCCGTGCGGATCGTGATCGCCGAGGACAACGTGCTGCTGCGCGAGGGCCTGGTGCTGCTGCTGACCTCCGACGGGCACGAGGTCGCCGCGGTCGCCGGCAGCGGCCCCGAGGTGCTGCCCGCGCTGCTGGAGCACCGGCCCGACGCCGCCGTCCTGGACGTCCGGCTCCCGCCCGGGTTCCGGGACGAGGGCCTGCGCGCCGCCATCGAGGCCCGCAAGCGCATCCCCGGCCTCCCGGTGCTGGTGCTGTCGCAGTACGTGGAGGAGACCTACGCCGCCGAGCTGCTGTCCGGGGGCGCGGAGGGCGTCGGGTACCTGCTCAAGGACCGCGTCAGCCGGGTCGACGAGTTCCTCGACGCGCTGTCGCGCGTCGCCGCCGGCGGCACCGCCCTCGACCCCGAGGTCGTCTCGCAGCTGATGACCTCCCGCAGCGACCCGCTGCAGGCCCTCACGCCGCGCGAGCGCGAGGTGCTCGGGCTGATGGCGCAGGGCCTCGACAACGCCACGATCGCGACGACCCTCGTCATCACCGAGCGGTCGGTCAGCAAGCACATCGGCGCGGTGTTCGCCAAGCTGGGCCTGCCGCCGACCGACAGCGGGCACCGGCGCGTCCTGGCCGTCCTCGCCTACCTCAACTCATGACCGCCGGGTCCGTGCCCCGCGTCCGGCGGGCCGTCCGGGCGCTGCTGCTCGACGGCGGCGACCTGGTCCTGCTGCGCCGCACCGTGCCGGGCCGCGCCGTCTACTGGACGACGCCGGGCGGCAAGATCGAGCCGACCGACGCCGGTCCGGAGGCGGCGCTGCGCCGCGAACTCGACGAGGAGCTCGGCGCCACCGCCGGGCCCGTCCGGCAGGTGTTCGCGTGCGCCGAGCAGACCCCCGAGCTGCACCGCCTCAACGTCTTCTACGTCTGCCGGCTCCTGACGATGGACCTGGCGCGCCGCCACGGCCCCGAGTTCGACGACCCGTCCAAGGGCGAGTACGGCGTCGACCGCTTCCCGTGCACGCCGGCGGGCCTGGCGCCGGTCGACCTCATCCCGGAGACGCTGGGCGTGTACCTGCAGATGCACGCCGACGAGCTGCCCGGGCTCGCCGCTCTCAGTGAGGACCCGCCGCCAGCGCCACGAGGTCGGCGAGCTCCGCGACGCTGAGCGGGGCGTCGGGAAGGCGGCCGGTCGCGATCCGGACGTGGGCGCCCGCCGGGACGATCTGGTACCGGCTGCCCGGGACCGCGGCGACCCCGTGCGCCGCGAGCGTGACCAGCGCGGCGGACTCGTCGGCGACCGGGACCCACAGCATCAGCCCGTCCCGGTTCCCGGTGCGGACGCCGCGCTCGGCGAGGGCGGACGCGAGGCTCTCGCGGCGTTCGGCGTAGGCGGCGCGGGCCCGGGCGACGGCCGCGACGGCGCCCGGATCGGTCAGCAGGTGCGCCAGCGCGTCCTGGAGGACGCGGCTCGTCCAGCCGGTGCCGAAGCTGCGCAGCACGCGGACGCGCTCCACCGGTTCGGCCGCGCCGCCGATCACGGCGATGCGCAGATCGGGGCCGTGCGACTTGGAGTACGAGCGGACGAGCACCGTCCGCTCGGGGAGGTGCGCTCCGAGGCTGACCATCGGCGAGGACGACACCTCGCCGGTCCCGTCGTCCTCGACGGCGAGGGTGTTGGTCGGGGCGAGCAGCTCCGCGAGGGCCGCCGCCCGCGCCGGGGTCAGCGCGTGCCCGCGCGGGGTGTGGGCGCGCGGCTGGTAGACGAACGCGGCGGGCTTGGTGGCGAGCGCCTCGGCGAGCGCGTCCGGCTCGGGCCCCTCGTCGTCGCAGGCGACCGGCACGACCTCGGCGCCCTGCGCCTCCAGGATGTCGAGCAGGCGGGCGCCGGTCGGGTCCTCGACGGCGACGCGGTCTCCCGGCACGGCGACGGTCTGGCAGACGAGCTGGACGCCCTCGTAGCCGCCGCCGACGGCGAGCATCCCGGCGGGAGGGAACGGCCAGGCGGGCTCGACGGCCGCGCGCAGCGCCGGGGTGATCGTCTCCCGGGCGTAGTCGTTCAGCCGCGCGGTGCGGGCGCCGGCGGCCAGCGCGGCGTCCAGCGGCGGCAGCAGCGCCGGGTCGGGCGCGGCGATCGCGAGGTCGACGGCCAGCCGGTTGCCGAACTCGCCGATGCGCTCGTACCGGGTCGGGTGCGGGACGTTCGGCGGGCCGATCACGACCGTGCCGCGGCGCCGCTGGGCGCTGACGACGCGGTGCCGGCGCAGCGTCGACCAGGCGTCGGCGACGGTGCCGGGGCTGACGCCGAGCTCGGCGGCCAGCCCCCGCACGGTCGGCAGCCGCGTCCCGGCCGGGAGCTCCCCGCTGCGGATCAGGTTGGTCATCGAGGCGGCGATGCCCCGGGCCGTGCGGTCGCCGATGCGCTCGGCCAGCCATGCCGCGTCGATCACGTTACCTCCGCGCAAAACTTTGTGTAGTAACAAAACACCCATTGTACGCGGTACAAACGCGGCCTAAAGTCGGGTCCCATCGCGCCCAGAGCGCGGCAAACCCCCTGTCACATGCAGAAATGGAGCGTTGTGCCGATTCCACGTATTCGCCTGGCGCTGCGGGACTGGGACCATCTCGTCCCGCTGCTCACCGGCCGGGTGCGCGCCCGCGGCGTGGCGCTGGAGATCGAGACCCGGGAGGTCACCCCGGACGTCCTCGCCGAACCGGACCTGGACGGCGGCGAGACGTCGTTCAGCCGGTACGCCCTCGGCCGCGGCGACGGCGACGAGCGCCTCGCCGGGCTGCCGGTGTTCGTGATGCGCGGCTTCCGGCAGCGCTGCGTGCTCGTCCGGAACGACAGCGCGTTCGCCGCGCCGCGCGACCTGGCCGGCGCGACGATCGGGCTGACCGGCTGGCCCGACTCCGGCAACACCTGGACCCGGGCGCTGCTGCGCGCCGAGGGCGTCGACCTGTCGGCGATCCAGTGGCGCGTCGGCCCCCTGACCGAGGGCGAGTCCGGCAAGGACCGGCTCGGGACGCGCCCGCTTCCCGCCAACGTGCGGGTCGCGGACCGCTCGCTGGTCGACGGGCTCGCCGACGGCACCTTCGACGCCGTCTTCACCCCGTTCATGCCGCCGGAGATGTTCACGCCGCACAGCCGGTTCCGGCACCTCTACGAGGACCACCGCGGCGCCGAGCAGGAGTACTTCGCCCGCACCGGCTTCGTCCCCGGCATCCACATCCTTGCCCTGAAACGCGAGGTCGTGGACGAGCACCCGTGGCTGCCCGAAGTGCTGCAGGACGCCTTCGACGAGTCCAAGCGCGTGTGGCTGCAGCGCCGCCGGCTGCTCACCGACACCACCCCCTGGCTGCTGGACGAGCTGGAGACCCAGGCGCGCCTCTTCGGCGCCGACTGGATGCCGTACGGCGCCGAGGCCAACGCCGCGATGGTCGCGGCGTTCTGCGAAGAACTGCACGAGCAGGGCATCGCGCCCCGCCCCATCAAGGCCGAGGAGGTCTTCGCGTGAGGATCGCCGTGGGCCAGTTCGCCTCCACCGAGGACTGGCAGACCAACCTCAAGACCTGCATGACGCTCGTCGACGAGGCCGTGGAGGGCGGCGCGGACCTGCTCGTCCTGCCCGAGGACTCCCTCGCGCTGTTCATCGACGAGCCCCACCGGATCGCCGAGGCCGCGCAGCCGCTCGACGGCCCGTTCGTCACGGGCCTGCTGGAGCACACCGCGGGCACCCGCACCACCGTCGTCGTCGGGATCCACGAGCCCGCCGGAGACGGAAAGGTGCACAACACCCTCGCCGCGATCCGCGACGGCGGGATCGTCGCCGCGTACCGGAAGGTCCACCTGTACGACGCGTTCGGCTCGCGGGAGTCCGACCGGGTCCGCCCCGGCGACGGCGAACCCGTGGTGTTCGACTGCGCCGGCTGGCGGGTGGGGCTCATGACCTGCTACGACGTAAGATTCCCGGAAATGGCCAGACTGCTGGTCGACGCGGGCGCCGAGGTGCTCGCCCTGCCGGCGGCCTGGGTGCGCGGCCCCGCCAAGGAGCGGCACTGGGAGGTCATGGTCACCGCCCGGGCGCTGGAGAACACCTGCTACGTGGCGGCCTCCGGCGAGTGCGGCCGCCGCAACATCGGCGCGAGCATGGTCGTCGACCCGCTCGGCATCGTCCGCGACCGGCTCGCCGACCGGCCCGGGCTGCTGTGGGCGGTCGCCGACCGCGAGGAGCTCGACGAGGCCCGGCGCAAGCTGCCGGTGCTCGCGAACCGGCGCTTCCGGGTCGACCCGTCCATCCGGCCCAGAGAGGAGACGGCATGAGGGGCCGCACGGCGATCTCCGCCGCGCTCGCGGGCGCGCTGCTCGCCGCGACGGCCGCGTGCGGCGCGAACCCGCCCGAGGCCGAGGGGATCCTCGGCGGCGGCAAGTCCGCGCAGGGCGTCAAGGACGCCGACCTGCGCCAGACCATCGACCACGCGCTGCACGACGCGCTGCCCGCCAAGAAGAAGGCGTCCGGCAAGCTGATCTCGGTCAACAACGGCTCGTTCCCGCCGTACGAGATCGCCGGGTCGGACGGCCGGTCGCTGTCGGGCGCGTCCGCCGACCTCGCGACCGCGCTCAGCCAGCTGCTCGGAGTGAAGATCGAGCACGTCACCGTCGACGGGCTGCCCAGCGAGCTGACCGGCATCAAGGCGGGCCGGTACGACTTCGCGCTCGGCCCGATCGGCGACTTCCCCGACCGGGAGGGCGACAACGTCTTCGTCGACTGGGTGCGCGAGTTCGTCGTGTTCGCCGTCCCGAAGGGCAACCCGAAGCACATCGGTTCCATCGCCGACACGTGCGGGCTGAAGATCTCGGTGATGGCGGGCGGCTCCGCCGAGGACGTGGTCAAGAAGCAGTCGGGCACCTGCGTCCAGCAGGGCAAGCCGGCCGTGCAGGTCCAGTCGTACAAGGACCAGCCGACCGCGACCCTCGCCGTCCGCTCCCATCGCGCCGACGCGTTCTTCTCCTCGCAGGCGCCGCTCGGCTACTTCGTCAAGCAGTCCGGCGACGACCTGCAGCTCGCGGGCACCGGGAAGGCCAACGGGTTCGGCGACCTCTACCAGGGCGCCGTCGTGGCGAAGGACTCGCCGCTGAAGGACGTCCTGCTGCGGGCGCTGCGCAAGCTCGTGGAGAACGGCACCTACAAGAAGGTCATGACCGAATGGGGACTGACCGCGAACATGCTCGACGAGCCGGGCGTGAACCTGGCGCCCAGGGAGGGGTGAACCGCCGGTGACCATGACCGAGAAGCGCTCCGGCGACGCCGTCGCCGACGTCGACGTGGCCGGCGCGGCGCACGTCCGGCACCCGCTGCGGTGGGTGGCCTCGCTGGTCGTGCTGGTCCTCGCGGCCCAGTTCGTCCACCTGCTCTGGACCAACGACAACTTCCAGTGGGACGTCGTCGGCCGCTACATCAACGCCTCCCTCATCGGGGACGGTATCGCCGTCACGCTCGAACTCACCGTCATCGCGATGGCGGTCGGCATCGCGGGCGGGATCCTGCTCGCGGTCGGGCGGCTGTCGGACAACCCGCTGCTGCGCACCGCCTGCGGGCTCTACGTGTGGTTCTTCCGCGGCATCCCGGTGCTGGTGCAGCTGGTCATCTGGTACAACCTGTCGGCGCTGCTGCCGCGCATCTCGGTCGGGATCCCGTTCGGGCCGGAGTTCGCGCACGGCAGCACCAACCAGCTCATCACCCCGCTGGTCGCCGCGATCCTCGGGCTCGGCCTGAACGAGGCCGCCTACATGGCCGAGATCATCCGCGGCGGGCTGCTCGCCGTCGACCCCGGCCAGGCCGAGGCCGCGCAGGCGCTCGGGATGGGCGGCGTCCGCACGTTCCGCCGGATCGTGCTGCCGCAGGCGATGCGGTTCATCGTGCCGCCCACCGGCAGCCAGGTGATCAACATGCTGAAGGCCACCTCGCTGGTCAGCGTGATCGCGCTCGCCGACCTGCTCTACACCGTCCAGTCCATCTACAACCGGACGTTCCAGACCATCCCGCTGCTGCTCGTCGCCTGCCTCTGGTACCTCGTGATCACCTCGATCCTGTACGTCGGGCAGTCGTTCATCGAGCACCACTACGCGCGCGGCGCGACCCGCAACGCCCGGCAGGGCTTCTGGGACTTCGTCCTGATGCGGCGCCGCCGCCCGGTTCCGCCCCCGGAGGTGACCGCTTGAGCACGCTGGAGAAGGACAAGCCGCAGGAGAAGGGCGCGCCCCGCAGCGGGGTGCCGATGGTCCGGGCGCGGGGCGTCCGCAAGAAGTTCGGGCACCTGGAGGTGCTGAAGGGCGTCGACCTGGACGTGGACCCCGGCGAGGTCGTCGTGATCCTCGGGCCGTCCGGGTCCGGCAAGTCGACGTTCCTGCGCTGCGTCAACCACCTGGAGACCATCGACGGCGGCTCGGTGCACGTGGACGGCGAGCTGATCGGGTTCAGCGCGTCCGGCGGGAAGGTGCGGCACCTGCGCAAGCGCGACGTCACCCGGCAGCGCCGCGAGATCGGCATGGTGTTCCAGCAGTTCAACCTGTTCCCGCACCTGACCGTCCTGCAGAACGTCATCGAGGCGCCCACGGGCGTGCGCCGGGAGCCCCGGGCCCAGGCGCGGGAGCGGGCCCGCGAGCTGCTCGCCAAGGTCGGGCTCGCCGACAAGGCGGACGGCTACCCGCGCCAGCTGTCCGGCGGCCAGCAGCAGCGCGTCGCGATCGCCCGCGCGCTGGCGATGCGGCCGAAGCTGATGCTGTTCGACGAGCCGACGAGCGCGCTGGACCCCGAGCTGGTCGGCGACGTGCTGGAGACGATGAAGACCCTCGCCGAGGAGGGCCTCACCATGATCGTCGTCACGCACGAGATCGGCTTCGCGCGCGAGGTGGCCGACCGGGTCGTGTTCATGGACGGCGGGGTCGTCGTCGAGTCGGGACGGCCCGCCGACGTGCTCGACAACCCGTCGAACGAGCGTACGAAGGCGTTTCTCAGCAAGGTCCTCTGACCGCTCCGCGCCGCGCCCGGTCCCGTGTCGTCGGGGCCGGGCGCGGCCCGTTTCCGCCGGCTCAGATCCGGTGGGCGATCCCGTCCAGGAGGAAGTCGAGACCGCGGGCGAACGCGTCGTCCCAGTCGTGGCCGCTGAGGTGCCCGTGCGCCGCCAGGCTCGGGTACCGGTCCCGCTCCCGGGCGAGGAGGCCGTCCGCTGCCTCTCGTGCCTCGTCGGCGCCGCCGGAGGCGACCTGCATCAGCGCGGAGCCGATGACGAGATTGGCGAGCGCGTAGGCCGCCGCGACCAGGTCGGGGCCGGTGAGGCCCGCGCCGGCGAGCGAAGCGTGCAGGAACTCGGTGCGCGCCAGGACGTTCGGGCCCAGCAGCGGACGCCCGAGCACGGCGACCGACCACGGATGGCGCAGCATCGCCGCCCGCCATCCGTGCACCAGCGAGGCCACGTCCGCGCGCCAGCCGCGCGCGCCCGGCGGGACCGCCACCTCGCCGAAGATCGTGTCGAGGGCGAGGTCGAGCACGTCGTCCTTGGTCTTGACGTGCCAGTACAGCGTCGTGGATCCGGTGTCCAGGCGCTCGGCGAGCCGGCGCATCGTCAGCCGGTCCGCGCCCTCCTCGTCCAGCAGCGCCACGGCCTCGGCGACGATCCGCCCGCGGCTCAGCGGCGGCGCCTCGCGCCGCCGGCGGGTCTCGCGCAGCCACACGCTCTCGGTCATGCGACCAGGCTAGTACATTGGGCGGGTACTAGATCTATGATCCGGTATATCGAACGCTGTACGAGGAGGCGCGATGGGGCACATCGAGGTGAGCCGCCTGACGTACCTGCTGCCGGACGGCCGGCCGCTGCTCGACGACGTCTCCTTCCGGATCGGCGAAGGAGCGAAGGCCGCGCTCGTCGGCCCGAACGGCGCGGGCAAGACCACGCTGCTGCGCCTGATCGCCGGGGACGTCGCGCCGTCGTCCGGAACCGTGACGAGCACCGGCGGGCTCGGGGTGATGCGGCAGTTCATCGGCGGCGTCCGGGACGACCGCACCGTCCGCGACCTGCTGCTGTCGGTGGCGCCCGCACCGGTTCGCGCCGCCGCCGGGGCACTGGCGAGGGCGGAGCGCGAGCTGGGCGAGAGCGAGGAGAGCCAGTTCGCCTACGCGCGGGCCATCGCCGACTACACCGACGCGGGCGGCTACGACATCGAGGTCGTCTGGGACACCTGCACGACCGCCGCGCTCGGCCTGCCCTTGGACCGTGCCGCGGCGCGCGGCGTCCGCACGCTGTCGGGCGGCGAGCAGAAGCGGCTCGTCCTGGAAGCGCTGCTGCGCGGCCCCGACGAGGTGCTCCTGCTCGACGAGCCCGACAACTACCTCGACGTGCCCGGCAAGGAGTGGCTGGCCGGACGGCTGCGGGCGGCGGGCAAGACCGTCCTGCTGGTCTCGCACGACCGGCGGCTGCTGGCCGACGCCGCCGACCGCATCGTCACCGTGGAGTCCCGGGACCTCTGGGTGCACGGCGGCGGCTTCGCCGGGTACGCGGCGGCGCGGCGCGAGCGCACCGACCGGCTGCACGAGCGGCGCCGCCGATGGGACGAGGAGCACGCGCGGCTCAAGCGGCTGGTCCACACGCTGCGGCAGCGGGCGGCGAACAACGACGCGGTCGCCTCGTCGTACCAGGCGGCGCGCACCCGGCTGCGCCGGTTCGAGGAGGCCGGGCCGCCGCGGAGCGCGCCGAAGGAGCAGAACGTGCGGATGCGGTTGCGCGGCGGCCGCACCGGCAAGCGCGCCCTGGTGTGCGAGGCGCTGGAGCTGACCGGCCTCGCCCGTCCCTTCGACCTGGAGGTCCGGTACGGCGAGCGCGTCGCGGTGCTGGGCTCGAACGGCTCGGGCAAGTCGACGTTCCTGCGGCTGCTCGCCGGGGCCGACGTGCCGCACGGCGGCGAGGCGCGGCTCGGGGCGCGGGTCGTCCCCGGCCACTTCGTCCAGACGCACGCGCGGCCGGACCTGCACGGCCGGACGCCGGCCGAGACCGTCATGTCCGAGCACGCCCTGACCCGCAACGACGCGATGGCGGCGCTGGCCCGCTACGAGCTGGCGCCCGCAGGGGCCCGGCCGTTCGAGACGCTGTCGGGCGGGCAGCAGGCGCGGCTGCAGATCCTGCTGCTGGAGCTGTCCGGTGCGACGCTGCTGCTCCTCGACGAACCGACCGACAACCTCGACCTGGCGAGCGCCGAGGCGCTGCAGGACGGTCTCGCGGCGTACTCCGGGACCGTCCTGGCCGTCACGCACGACCGCTGGTTCGCCGCCGACTTCGACCGGTACCTGGTGTTCGGCGCCGACGGACGGGTCACCGAGTCGGACGAGCCGGTCTGGGCATAGCCGGATGGGTGCCGGCATAGCGCGATGGTGATAGCGGGGGACGAGACGGGTATTTGATCGATCCGGGGCACCGGGGGGAGGCTGGGGCGGACCGGGAGGGGTGGGTGGAGTGGTCGATCTGGACGACTGGCCGGGCAGCGAGCTGAGCGACGAGGAACTGGACGTCGCCTACAACGTGCGGCGCAAGGCCGGGCCCGAGCTGTTCGAGCGGCACATGGCCCGGTACCGGGCCGAGTCGGAGGCGGCCGTGGACGGGCTGCCGGGCCACCCGGGGATCGTCTACGACGAGCCGAGCGGTGAGCGGCTGGACGTGTGGGGCGTCGGCGACGACGGCCTGCGCCCGGTGTTCGTGTTCCTGCACGGCGGCTACTGGATGGCGCTGTCGCGCGCCGACTCGTCCTTCATGGCGCGCGCGCTCTACGAGCACGGCATCGCCACTGTCGTCCCGGACTACACCCTCGCGCCGAAGGCAACGCTGGAGGAGATCGTCCGGCAGGTGCGGGCGTCCATCGCCTGGGTGCACCGGCACGGCCGCGAGCACGGCCTCGACCCGGAGCGGATCGTGGTCGGCGGCAGCTCCGCCGGCGGGCACCTCACCGGCATGACGATGGTCGGCGGCTGGCAGGAGGGGTTCGGCCTGCCCGAGGACGTCGTGAAGGCCGCCATGCCGTTCAGCGGGCTGTTCGACATCCGCCCGATCACCCGCGTCTACGTCAACGAGTACGTGAAGCTGGACGTGGAGCGGGCCGCGGCGCTCAGCCCCGCGCTGCTGCCGCGCGAGCGGCGCTGCCCGGCGGTCATTGCGGTCGCCGAGCACGACGGCACCGGGTTCGTGGAGCAGTCGCGGAGGTTCGCGCCGCTGTGGGACGGCGGCGAGGCGATGGTGGTGCCGGACCGCGACCACTTCGACGTGGTGCTCGACCTCGGCGACCCGGCGTCGGCGCCCTTCAAAGCGCTGCTCGGCCTGGTCCGCTCTCTGTGATCAGGCCGCTGTGATCACGCCGCCGCGATCTTCGTGGCCTCGCGGCGCAGGTGGTCGAGCATCAGCCGGGCCGACGGGGTCGGCGCGCGGTGCGCGGGCAGCGTGACGCCGACCTGGCGGCGGACGGTCTCCAGCGGCACCGGCAGCGGCGCGATGTCGCCATCGGTCCGGGCGACCAGCTGCGGCAGCGCGGCGATCATGTCGGTGTCGCGGACCAGCGTCCGGACGGTCAGCACCGACGTGCACTCGACCAGGTCGCCGGGCGGCTCGAGGCCCTCGGCGCGGAACACCTGCTCCAGCTCGGCGCGCAGTGCGGTCTGCTCCAGCGGCAGCACCCACGGGTAGTCGAGCAGGTCGGCGAGCGCGAGCCCGGCGCGGGACCGGGCCGGATGGCCGTGCCGCGCCACCAGCCGGATCGGCTCGCCGTACAGGGTGATCTGGCGCAGCCCGCGCAGGTCGCCGATCGGGTTGAGGCGGCCGAGGATCAGGTCGATCTCGCCGTCCAGCAGCCGCGGCACCTGCGCGTCGAAGGTGGCCTCCTGGACGATCACGGTGATGCCGGGGCGGTCCTTCTTCAGCGCCGCGATCGCGCGCGGCAGCAGCACGTTCGAGCCGGCCAGCAGGGTGCCGATGGTGACGGTGCCGACCTCGCCGTCGGCGAGGCCGCTGATCCGCTCGCCGGCGCGGCGCAGCTCGGCCAGCACGGCCCGGGCGTGCTCGACGAACGCGTCGCCGAACATCGTCGGCGTCACGCCGCGCGGGCCGCGGGTGAACAGCTCGACGCCGAGGATGTGCTCGACCTCGCGGAGGCTGCGCGTCACCGCGGGCTGCGCCAGCCGCAGGTGCTCGGCGGCGCGCAGCACGCTGCCCTGGTCGGCGATGGCGACGACGAGGACGAGGTGCCGCAGCTTCAGCCGCCCGTTGAGCAGGTCGATCGCGCGCATACCGCTTTGATATCACAGCATCGTCATAGCTCTGCGGATCTTTGGTATTTGCACGGCATAGCTCCGCGGGCAGAGGATCGGACCGTCCGGGCAGATCGCGTCGTGGAGGAGCGGAATGAAGGCTGAGCACTACGTCGGCGGGGAGTTCCGTTCGGACGGACCGGCCTTCCCGCTGATCTCGCCCGCGGACGGCGCGGAGATCGGCGCCGTCCCGGAGGCGCCGCGCGAGGTCGTGGACGACGCGGTGGCGGCGGCGCGCGAGGCGCTGCGCGGGCCCTGGGGCGCGGCCGGCGTCGAGGAGCGGGCCGCGGCGATGCGCCGGATCGCCGACGGGATCCAGGCGCGGTTCGCGGAGTTCGTGGACGCCGAGATCGCCGACACCGGCCGTCCCCGCGCGTTCGCCGAGACCGTCGACGTGCCCCGCGCCATCGGCAACTTCCGCGCCTATGCCGACCTGCTGTACGGGCGGCCCGAGCGGGCCTACACCACGCAGGTCCCGGGCTGGAGCGCCGGCGGCGGGCAGGCCCTGAACTACACGGTGCGGCGCCCGCTCGGCGTCGTCGCGATCATCTCGCCGTGGAACCTGCCGCTGCTGCTGATGACCTGGAAGGTCGCGCCGGCGCTCGCGGCCGGGAACGCGGTCGTCGTCAAGCCGTCGGAGGAGACGCCGTCCACCGCGACGCTGCTCGCCCAGGTCATCGACCAGGCGGGGCTGCCGGCGGGCGCCTTCAACCTGGTGCACGGGCACGGCCCGGGCGCCGCCGGGGAGTTCCTCACCGGGCACCCGGGCGTCGACGCCATCGCCTTCACCGGCGAGTCCGCGACCGGTTCGGCGATCATGCGCAACGCCGCCGACCACGTCACGCCCGTCTCGTTCGAGCTCGGCGGCAAGAACCCGGCGCTGGTGTTCGCCGACGCCGACCTCGACGCCGCCGTCGAGGGCACGGTCCGCTCGTCCTTCACCCACTCCGGCCAGATCTGCCTGTGCACGGAACGCGTCTACGTCGAGCGGCCCATCTTCGACGAGTTCGTTGAAGGGCTCGGTGCGCGCGCGAAGGAACTCGCGGACTACGGGCCGATGATCTCCGCCGCGCACCGCGACAAGGTGCTGTCGTACTACCGGCTCGCCCGCGAGGAGGGCGCGACCGTGGTCGCGGGCGGCGGCGCGCCCTCGTTCGGCGACGCGCGCGACGGCGGCTTCCACGTCGAGCCGACCGTGCTGACCGGCCTCCCCGAGACGGCCCGGACCGTCCGCGAGGAGATCTTCGGGCCGGTCTGCCACGTCGCGCCGTTCGACACCGAGGACGAGGCGCTCCGGCTCGCCAACGACAGCCCCTACGGCCTCGCGTCCACCGTCTGGACCCGCGACCTGTCCCGGGCGCACCGGGTCGCGCCGAAGGTGGAGACCGGCATCGTCTGGGTGAACTGCTGGAACCTGCGCGACCTCCGCACCCCCTTCGGCGGCGTCAAAGCCTCCGGGATCGGCCGCGAAGGGGGAGAGTACTCACTGGACTTCTTCTCCGAGCCCGTCAACGTGTGCATCCAGATCTGAGAGCGAGCCAAGTGACCAGCGACATCGACGCGGCGGCCGGGAGGCTTCTCGGCGCCTACGCCTCCGGCGTCCCGTGCGAGCCCGTCCGCGACCTCATCGCGACCGCCGACGACGCCTACGCCGTGCAGGACCGGATGACCGAGCGGTGGCTCGGGGAGGGGCGGCGGCTGTCCGGCCGCAAGATCGGCCTCACGTCCCGCGCCGTGCAGGAGCAGATGCGCGTCGACAGCCCCGACTTCGGGATGCTGTACGCCGACATGGCCGTCCCGGACGGCGACGAGATCCCGGCCGGCGCGGTCCTGCAGCCGCGTGTCGAGGCGGAGGTCGCGCTCGTGCTGGAGCACGACCTGACACACGAGCGGCACACCGTCGCCGACCTCATCCGCGCGACCGCGTTCGCGCTCCCGGCGATCGAGATCGTCGGCAGCCGCATCCGCGACTGGGACATCACGCTCGCCGACACCGTCGCCGACAACGCCTCGTCCGGCATGTACGCGCTCGGCAACCGGCCCGTCCGGCTGGAGGACGTGGACCTGCGGCTGTGCGGGATGGTGCTGGAGCGGCGCGGCGAGCAGCTGTCCAGCGGAACCGGCGCCGCGTGCCTCGGCCACCCGCTGAACGCCGCGCTGTGGCTCGCCGACACCCTCGCCCGCGTCGGGCGCCCGCTGCGCGCCGGCGACACGGTGCTGACCGGCGCGCTCGGCCCGGTCGTCCCGGCCGCGCCCGGCGACGTGTTCGAAGCCCGCATCGACGGCCTCGGCGACGTCCGCGTCGCCTTCGGCAAGGAGGTCTCCTGATGGTCGACGTGCACGCGCTCGCCGCGACGCTGGACGGCGCCGTCCGCGACGTCCGCGCGATCCCGAAGCTCACCGAAGCCGCACCGTTCGACGTGCCGACCGCGTACGCCGTGCAGCGCGAGCTGATCGAGCGGCGCACGGCGCGCGGGGAGCGGCTCTCCGGCGTGAAGATGGGGTTCACCAGCCGCGCGAAGATGGTCCAGATGGGCGTCGACGACGTCATCTGGGGCCTGCTCACCGACCGCATGCAGGCCGGGACGTCGGCGGACCTGTCGGCCCTCATCCACCCGCGCATCGAGCCGGAGATCGTGTACCTGATCGGCCGCGAGGTCCGCTCTGTCGCCGAGGTCGAGTCGGCCGTGGCGGGCGTCGCCGTCGGGTTCGAGATCCTCGACTCCCGCTACGAGGACTTCAAGTTCACGCTCCCGGACGTGATCGCCGACAACGCCTCCGCCGCCCTCTACGGGTTCGGCGCGTGGCACGAGCCGCGCGACCTGTCCAACGTCGGGCTGCTCATGGAGATCGACGGGCGGCCGGTGCAGACCGGGTCGTCCGCCGCGATCCTCGGCGACCCGGCCCGGTCGCTGCGCGCCGCAGCGCGGCTCGCGCTCGGCGCCGGCATCACGCTGGAGCCCGGCTGGGTGGTGCTGGCGGGCGCCGCGACCGCCGCCGTCCCGCTGCCGAAGGACGCGCACGTCCGCGTCACCGGCGCCGGCCTCGGCAGCGTGGAGGTGACGACCCGATGAGCGACGCGATCCTCGTCGAGGGCAAGGCCAAGCCGCGCGGGCGGTTCCCGCACGTGAAGCGGGCCGGCGACTTCGTGTTCGTGTCCGGCACCAGCTCGCGGCGCCCCGACGGCACGTTCGCCGGCGCGAGCGCCGACGCGATGGGCGTCACCGACCTCGACATCCGCGCGCAGACCCGCGCCGTCATCGAGAACATCGCCGACCTGCTGGAGGCCGCCGGGGGAGGGCTGTCCGACGTCGTCAGCGTCACCACCTACCTGGTGAACATGAACGACTTCGGCGGCTACAACGAGGTCTACGGCGAGTACTTCGACGAGACCGGCCCGGCCCGCACCACCGTCGCGGTCCACCAGCTTCCCCACCCGCACCTGCTCATCGAGATCTCGTGCATCGCCCACATCCCACGCAACGGCGAGGAGGCCGGAGCATGACCCTGCCGCAGCTGACGTTCGGACGCCCCTTCAACTTCCAGGCGTGGATCGACGAGCACCGCGACCTGCTGAAGCCGCCGGTCGGGAACGTCCAGGTGTTCGACGACGCCGGGCTGATCGTCATGGTGGTCGGCGGGCCGAACCAGCGCACCGACTTCCACGACGACCCGACCGAGGAGTTCTTCTACCAGCTCAAGGGCAACATGGTCCTGCGGGTCATGGAGGAGGAGGGCAAGCCGCCCACCGACCTGCAGATCAACGAGGGCGACGTGTTCCTGCTGCCGCCGCACGTCCGGCACTCCCCGCAGCGGCCCGAGGAGGGCTCGATCGGCCTCGTGGTGGAGATCCCGCGGCCCGAGGGCCTCAAGGAGGCGTTCGAGTGGTACTGCACCGAGTGCCACCACCTCGTGCACCGCGCCGAACTGCAGGTCCGCTCGATCGTGGACGACCTGCCGCCCGCCTTCGAGGGCTTCTACGGCAGTGACCGCGAGTGCCCGAACTGCGGTGCCGTCCACCCGGGCCGCAAGTGGCCCGAATCCATGGTCCCGAAGACGGCGCCGCGCGCCTGACCCCTCGCGTTCGACGGAGCTCCAGTGACAGTCATCGACGTCCACGCCCATGTCTTCCCCCGGCTCGGCCGCGCCGAGGGCCGCGTCCTCATCGACGGCGGCGAGCCGTGGCTGCGCGTCCACGGCGACGGCACCGGCATGATGATGAGCGGCGACCGGGAGTACCGCCCGGTCGAGGAGGGGCTGTGGGACCCCGCGCGGCGGATCGCCGACATGGACGCCGCCGGCGTCGACGTCCAGGCCGTCTCGTCCACCCCGCTGATGTTCGGGTACGCGGCGGAGCCGTCCCGCGCCGCCGACTGGTGCGACCTGGTCAACGACCGCATCCTCGCCTTCTGCGCGGACGCGCCGGACCGGCTGCTGCCGCTCTGCCAGGTCCCGCTGCAGGACCCGGCGCTCGCCTGCGAGGTCGCGACCCGCGCGGCGGCGGCCGGGCACCGCGGCGTGCACATCGGCAACCACGTCGGCGACCGCAACCTGGACGACCCGGGCATCGTCGAGTTCCTCGCGCACTGCGCGCGGATCGGCCTGCCCGTGCTCGCGCACCCGTGGGACATGCTCGGCGCCGACCGGATGCAGGGCCACATGCTGCCGTGGCTGTCCGGCATGCCCGCCGAGACGCAGCTGAGCATCCTCGCGCTGATGCTGTCCGGCGCGTTCGAGCGGATCCCGGAGTCGCTGCGGCTGTGCTTCTGCCACGGCGGCGGCAGCCTCGCGTTCACCCTCGGACGCGCCGACAACGCCTGGCACCGGCGCGACATCGTCCGCGCCGACTCGCCGCGCCCGCCGTCGGAGTACACCGACCGCTTCTACGTCGACTCCGCCGTGTTCGACCCGCGCGCGCTCCGGCTGCTGGTCGAGGTGATGAGCGCCGACCGCGTCATGCTCGGCACCGACTATCCGTTCCCCCTGGGGGAGAAGGAACCCGGTGCGACCATCCGGGCCTGTCCCGGCCTGGACGACGCCGGCCGCGCCAAGCTGCTCGGCGGCAACGCCGAGGCGTTCTTCGCGCCCACCGCCGACGCCGTGCCCGCCGCCGAGGCGGCCGTTGACACCGCCGCCGAGGCGGCCGTCGACACCGCCGTCGCGGGGAGTGCCTCATGAGCGCCGAGCAGGAGGCCTTGCGGCTGGACGAGACCGACCCGCGGCCCTCGCTGCGCGAGGAGTTCCTCATCCCGCCCGCACCCGGCGGGACGTACCCGGAGGCGGCCTACTTCGCCGGCAACTCGCTCGGCCTCCAGCCGAAGGCCGTCGCGGGCCGCCTCCGCGAGGAGCTCGACGACTGGGCGCGGCTCGCCGTCGAAGGCCACACGCAGGCGCGCCGCCCCTGGGTGGACTACCACGAGCTGCTCCGCGAGCCCGCCGCCCGCCTCGTCGGCGCCCTGCCGCACGAGGTCGTCGCGATGAACTCGCTGACGGTCAACCTGCACCTGATGATGGCGAGCTTCTACCGGCCGTCCGGGGACCGCACCCGCATCGTCATCGAGGACTCGGCGTTCCCGTCCGACTCCTACGCGGTCGCCAGCCAGGCCGTCCACCACGGCCTCGACCCGGCGGGCACCGTCGTGCGGCTGACGCCCCGCCCCGGCGAGGACACCCTGCGCACCGAGGACGTCCTGGCGTTCCTCGAACGCGAGGGCGGCACCGTCGCGCTCCTCATGCTCGGCGGCGTCAACTACCTCACCGGCCAGCTCATGGACATGGCCGCGATCACCAAGGCGGGCCGCGCCGCCGGCGCCGTCGTCGGCTGGGACCTCGCGCACGCCGCGGGGAACGTCCCGCTGCGGCTGCACGACTGGGACGTCGACTTCGCCGCCTGGTGCACCTACAAGTACCTCAACAGCGGGCCCGGCGCGGTCGCCGGCTGCTTCGTCCACGAGCGGCACGTCGCCGACCCGTCGGTGCCGAAGCTGTCGGGCTGGTGGGGGACCGAGCCGTCCGTCCGGTTCCGGATGGACCCCGACATCGCGCCGCCCGCGTCCGCCGACGCCTGGCAGCTGTCCAACCCGCCCATCCTCGCGCTGGCGCCGGTGCTGGCCTCCCTGGAGATCTTCGACCGGGTCGGGATGGACGCGCTGCGCGCCCGCAGCGAGCGGCTCACCGGCTACCTCGCGGCCCGGCTCGCCCCGCTGCGCGGCGTCCAGGTGATCACCCCGGACGACCCGGCGGCGCGCGGCAGCCAGCTGTCGCTGCGGGTCGCGGACGCCGGGGGACTGGTGCGGCGGCTCGCGGAGACCCACGGCGTGGTCGCGGACGCCCGCGAACCGGACGTCGTGCGGTTCGCGCCCGTCCCGCTGTACTGCACCTTCCACGACTGCCACCGCGCCGCCGAGGCACTGGATGATCTGACTTAGGTGTGTCGGGGTTCCGGCCGGGCCCGCATGGGGTAGGTTCGATCCTGTCGCCGCGGCCGGCCAGGCGCGGCGGCCAGTCAGGCAGTCTCGAACGTTTGCTCTACGAAACGCCCGTAGAAGTTCAAGACGACGGGCGTTCTCCGTTTCTCCGGGTGACCGGCGGACGTGAGATGAGTCCGCTTGCAGCCCGGTCCGCCGCCCGGCGGCCCGGAGGTCACACCCAGAGGAGAAAGACCATGGCCGAAGGCACCGTGAAGTGGTTCAACGCCGAAAAGGGCTTCGGGTTCATCGCCCCCGACGGCGGCGGCCCGGACGTGTTCGTCCACTACTCGGCGATCACCACCAACGGCTACCGCAGCCTGGACGAGAACCAGCGCGTCGGCTTCGAGATCACCCAGGGCCAGAAGGGCCCGCAGGCCGAGGGCGTCTACCCGCTGTAACTCCGCAATCCCGGCCCAGGGGGCTCGCCTCGCGGCGCGCCCCCTGACCGTGCTTGTGCGAGCGCGGCATCGCTTCGCGATCTGACCGGGGAGGCACCCCTCCGGCGTCGCCTCCCCGCTCAGATCGCGCGCTCGCGTGGTGGTGCAGGCGGCTGCCTCAGGCGTTGTAGGTGGTGGCGCTGATGCCCACTGTTCGCAGGAGCAGGCCGTCGCGGGTGTGGTCGGGCAGTTTCGCCAGCGCGGCCATCATCCGGGCGTCGCGGCCGACGAGGTAGCGCGCCTTCGGGCGGCGCGCCGTGAGCGCCTTGACGATCGTCTTCACGGCCGAGTCGACCGGGCCCGGTTTCGCGCGGGCGTTGAACTCCCCCATCTTCGCGGTGACGCCCTCGTAGAGGCGCTGGGCGTCCGCGTCGCCGCGCCAGCCGGCCGCCCGCCGCGCGGCGCCGGACTTGTCGAAGATCGCGGTGTCCAGCAGCCCGGGCTCGACCACGCAGACCTTCACCCCCAGCGGCCGCATCTCCACCCGCAGCGCCTCGGTGACCGACGCCAGCGCCGCCTTCGACGCGGCGATCGGCCCGAACGCGGGCCCGCTCATCCGCGCGCTCACGGCGCCGATGTTCACGACCCGGCCCCGCGCGGCGCGCAGCATCGGCAGCACCGCCTGGGTCATCGCGATCTGGCCGACCACGTTGACGTCGAACTGCCGCCGCCAGTCCTCCAGCGGCACCAGCTCGACCGGGCCCTCGACGATGACGCCGGCGTTGTTGACCAGCGCGTCCAGCCGCCCGCCGGTGCGCGCGGCGATCTCCTTGGCGGCGGCCTCGACGGTCTCCTCGTCGATCAGTTCGATGGTGAGGGCGTGCACGCCGGCGGGCAGCCGGGCGGCGTCGGCGTCCCGCCGGACCCCCGCGTACACCTCCCAGCCGAGGTCGGCGAGCCTGCGGACGGCCGCGGAGCCGACCCCGCCGCCCGCCCCGGTGATCAGTACGGTTCGAGTGCTCATGCGGCCGATGCTGGTTCCCCCGGCCGGGCCGGACAAGACTAGTGTTAACGCTATTAACGCCGCTAACAGGCATACGCGAAGCGAGGTGACCGGCCGTGCCCGTCCCGACCGCCGACGCGCGCCGCAGGGAGCTCGGCGACTTCCTGCGGTCCCGGCGCGGCCGGGTGACGCCGCGGGAGGCGGGGATCGTCCCGGGGCCGAGGCGGCGGACGCCCGGGCTGCGCCGCGAGGAGGTCGCGGCGGCCGCCGGCGTCAGCCTCACCTGGTACACGTGGCTGGAGCAGGGCCGGGTCAACGGGGTGTCGCGGCAGGTCCTCGACAGCCTCGCCCGCGCGCTGCTGCTCGACGAGCCGGAGCATCGGCACCTGCTGGAGTTGGCGGGCGAGCCCGCGGCCGAGCCGTCCGGGCCGGTGCCGGTGACGCGGGAGGTGCGCGACCTGCTCGCCATGGTGGAGCCGAACCTCGGGCACGTGGTGACGCGCCGCCTCGACCTCGTCGCCTGGAACGCGCCGGTCGACGCGCTGCTCCGCGACATGCCCGACCGGCCCTCCGGCGAGGATCTCAACATCGTCTGGATGATGTTCCACAACGCCTGGATGCGCGACCGGTTCGCCGACTGGGAGGCCGAGGCCCGGTGGCTGACGGCGCTGCTGCGCAACGAGGCCGGGCGGCAGGCCGGCAACCCCCGCTTCCAGCGGCTCGTGGCGCGGCTGACCGCGACCAGCCCGCGGTTCCGGGCGTTCTGGGAGTCCCATGACATCGTGCCGTTCACCCCGTCCGAGCGGCGGCTCCGGCATCCGGCGCTCGGCGAGGTCACGCTCCGCTACATGAAGATCAACGTGGAGAACGATCCGGACCTGAGCGTCCTGCTGCACTACGCGCCGCCCGGCTCGCCGGCGGCCGAGGCCCTCGCGCGCCTGTCACGCGCGTAGCTCCGGGACGGCCGGCGCGGCGGCCTCCGGCGCCCGGGCGGGACGCGGCCGCAGCGCGCCGGCGAGCAGGACCGTCGGCGCGCAAATGCAGGTGATCAGCGCGAACGCGGCCGGGTACGACAGCGCGCCCGCCGCCCAGCCGGTCACCGCCGGCGCGGTCAGCCCGGACAGGTAGGTGATCGTCGCGACGCCCGCGACGCCCTCGCCGGGCGTGTTCCCGGCGTTCCCGGCCGCCGCGAACACCAGCGGCACGACGGTCGCGACGCCGGCGCCGATCAGCGCGAACCCGATGATGCCGGGCAGGGCGCCGCGCGCCGCCACGACGAGGACGCCGCCGAGCACGGCGACGGCCCCGCCGCAGCGGACGACCGCCGCGGGCCCGAACCGGCGGACGAGCCGGTCCCCGGCGAGCCGGGTCGCCGCCATGCACGACATGAAGACCGTGTAGCTGGCGGCGGCGAGCCCGGGGCCCGCGCCGGCGACCTTGGTGAGGTAGACGGCCGACCAGTCGGCGCTCGCGCCCTCGGCGAACGTCGCGCAGAACCCGACGACGCCGATCGCCGCGATGGCCCGGTTCGGCAGCGCGAACCGGCGGGGCGGCGGGGCGTCCGCGTCGGCCTGGTCGGGGAGGAGGCCGCGGCCCGCGACGGCGCCCGCCGCGAGCAGCACGAGCGCGACCGCCCCGAGGTGCACCCGGGCGTCCACGCCGGCGTGCGCGGCGAGGATGCCGGCGCCGCCGGCGGCGAGGCTCCCGACGGCCCACAGCCCGTGCAGCCCGGACATGATCGGCCGCTTCAGGTGCCGTTCGACCGACACGGCGTGCCCGTTCATCACCACGTCCGACATCCCGGCGCCCATGCCGTACAGCAGCATCGCGGCGAACAGCCAGCCGGGCGCGGGCGACAGCGCGGGCAGCGCGAGGACCGCCGCCCAGTAGGCGATCAGCAAGCGGGTGGCGGTGCGCTCGCCGATGCGGTGGGCGATGCGGCTCGCGGTCGGCATCGTGGCGAACGCGCCGATGGACGGGCAGAGCAGGGCGAGCCCGAGGACGGCGGCGCCGAGGCCGAGGTGGTCCTGGATCCAGGGGATGCGGGTCGCGAGGGTGCCCGCGACGGCGCCGTGCACGGCGAAGACGGCGGCGATCGCGCGATGGGGACGGCTCATGCCGGAAAAACTAACAGGCAGGCTTCCTGATGAAAAGCCCAATAGGCAGCCTCCCTCACTACTATGGGCGCGTGAAGACCGCCGACCCGACGATGGCCCGCGCGATCAACGACCGGCTCGCCCTCGACCTGCTGCTGGAACGCGGCCCGCTGACCGCCCCGCAGCTGCGCGCGCTGACCGGGCTGTCCCGGCCGACGGTGTCCGACCTGGTCGAGCGGCTCCGCGCGGACGGGCTGATCGAGGTGGCCGGGGAGACCGGCGCCGACCGGCGCGGGCCCAACGCCCGGCTCTACGGCCTGGTCGCCGGCCGCGCCCACGTCGCCGGGGTCGACCTGCGGCGCGACGCCGTGCACGTCACCGTCGCCGACCTCGCCGGGGAGCCCGCCGGCTCCGTCTCGCGGCCGCTGCCGGACGCCCCCGACCTGCCCGCGGTGATCGCCGCGGCGGTCGCCGAGGCCGCGGGCGGCATCGACCTGCACGCCCTGGTCGTCGGGACCCCGGGCCTGATCCATCCCGGGACGGGCCTGGTGACCGACGGCGCCATGCCGGGATGGCGCCCCGACCTCGGCCCGGCGCTGCAGGAGCGGACGGCCGCGCGCGTCGTCGTGGAGAACGAGGTGAACCTCGCCGCCGTCGCCGAGCACCGCGACGGCGCCGCGGTGGGCCACGACGACTTCGCGCTGCTGTGGCTGGACGACGGCGTCGGCGCCGCGATCGTGCTGGACGGCCGGCTGCGCCGCGGCGCGTCCGGCGGCGCCGGGGAGGTCGGGCTGCTGCGGGTCGGCGGCCGCGCCTTCTGCGACCTGATGGACGTCGCGTCCGCCGGGCACCTGGACGCCGAGGCGCTCGCGGACCGGGTCGTCGAGGGCGCGTTCGCGCTGGTCGCCGTCCTGGACCCGGGCCTGGTCCTGCTGGGCGGGGTGCTGGGGCGCGGCGGCGGCGACCGCCTCGCGGGCCTGGTCGCCGAGCGGCTCGCCGCCCGCACCCCGGCCGCCACGCTGGTGCGGCCCGCGGTGCACGAGGCCGGCGCGGTGCTGCGCGGCGCCGTCCTCACCGCGCTCGACCTCGCCCGCGACGACGTCTTCGGCCGGCCGGCCGCGACCGGCTGACCGCCGCGTCCGTCCGGCCGCCGCGGGCCCGCCGTCAGTCGCGGGGCAGCCGCTCGCCGGTCCGCAGCCGGTCCAGGCCGAGCCAGATGAACTCCAGCGCCATCTGCTCGGCGCGGTCGCGCGGGGTGTCGGGATGCTCCAGCCACCACGACACCATCGACAGCATCGACCCGTACATCAGCGGGACGAGCAGCCGCGCCCGCCGCTCGTTCACCTCGAGCGCGGCGGGCGACAGCTTCGGGTCGGCGCGGCGGCGCCGCAGCAGCAGGTCGGCGAACGCGGTGCCGAGCCGGTCGCGCAGCTCCCGCAGCTCCAGCCCGACCTCCGGCTTGTCCAGGTGCCGGACGACCAGCGACCACGCGTCCGGCTCCTCGGTGGCGTAGTCGAACAGCACCCGGATCATCGCCCGGATGCCGCCCGCCGTGCCGTGCGCCGCGGGCACCGCACGGTTCAGCCGCGCCGTGAGCTCGCCGACGATCGCCTCCGTCACCTCGGCGAACAGCTCCTCCTTGGATGCGAAGTGCTGGTACAGCAGTGCCTTGGAGACCTGCGCGGCCGCGGCGACGTGCTCCATCTGCGTGAGGTGGTAGCCGCGCCGGCCGAACTCGGCGAGCGCCACCTGGAGCAGCTGCTCGCGCCGCCGGGCGTACGGCATTCGCCGCCGCACGCCCGGCCCGGCGCCCGCCGATCCGGCGCCCGCCGACGCTGGGCCCGCCGGCCCGGTGCCCGCCGGTTCCGTGCCGGCGGGCACCGTCTCCCGCGTTCCCGCGTCCCCCGTGCCGTCGGTCATTTCCCGAGGTACTTGCCCAGTTCGGCGCGCGCGACCGAGCGCACGTGGACCTCGTCCGGCCCGTCGGCGAGGCGCAGCGTGCGCAGTCCCGCCCACATCCCGGCGAGCGGGGTGTCGTCGCTGACGCCCGCGCCCCCGTGCACCTGGATCGCCTTGTCGACGACGTCCAGCGCCACCCGCGGCGCGATCACCTTGATCGCCGCCACCTCGGACCGGGCGGCCTGCACGCCCTGCTTGTCGATCAGCCACGCGGTCTTCAGGGTGAGCAGCCGGGCCTGCTCGATCGCCATCCGCGACTCGGCGATCTGCTGGCGCACCACGCCCTGCTTGGCGAGCGGCCCGCCGAACGCCACGCGGGACGCCGCGCGCTCGCACATCAGCTCCAGCGCCCGCTCGGCCATCCCGATCGCGCGCATGCAGTGGTGGATGCGGCCGGGCCCGAGCCGCGCCTGCGCGATCGCGAAGCCGCCGCCCTCCTCGCCGACGAGGTTCTCCACCGGCACGCGGACGTCGGTGAAGGTGATCTCGCAGTGGCCGTGCTGGTCCTGGTAGCCGAACACGGGCAGCGGCCGGACGACCTCGACGCCCGGGGCGTCCAGCGGCACCAGCACCATCGACTGCTGCCGGTACGGGTGGCCCTCGGGGTCGGTCTTGCCCATCACGATCATGATCTTGCAGCGCGGGTCCGCGGTGCCGCTGATCCACCACTTGCGGCCGTTGATCACGTAGTGGTCGCCGTCGCGCTCGATCCGGGTCGAGATGTTGGTGGCGTCCGAGCTCGCCACGTCCGGCTCCGTCATCGCGAACGCGCTGCGGATCTCGCCGTCGAGCAGCGGCCTCAGCCAGCGCTCCTTCTGCTCGGGCGTGCCGAACAGGTGCAGGACCTCCATGTTGCCGGTGTCGGGCGCCGCGCAGTTCGTCGCCTCGGGGGCGAGGCTGGGGGACCGGCCCGTGACCTCGGCGAGCGAGGCGTAGTCGGTGACGCTCAGGCCGTGTGCGGGATCCTCGCTGTCGGGTAGGAACAGGTTCCAGAGGCCGCGCTTGCGCGCCTCGACCTTGAGGTCCTCGACGACCTGCGGGACGTGGTGCTCGCGGCCCTGCTCGCGCAGCTCCGCCCGCTGCGCCGCGTACACCGGCTCCGCGGGGTAGACGTGGGAGTCCATGAATTCCTGGAGGCGGCCGAGGTGCTCCTGGGCCCGCTCGCTCAAACCGAAGTCCATTCCGCTAGAGTAACTGACGAGTCAGTTACTTGGGAGGGGAGTCCCCATGGCAGCCTTCGACGGCACCGGAAAGGTCGCGCTGATCACGGGCGGATCCAACGGCATCGGCGCGGCGGTCGCGCGCCGGCTGGCCCGCGAGGGCGCCCGGGTCGTGCTCGCCGACGTCGACGCCGAGGCCGGCGGCGCGCTCGCCAAGGAGCTGGACGGCGCGTTCGTCCGCTGCGACGTCCGCGAGCCCGCCGACAGCGAGGCCGCCGTCGCCGCCGCCGTCGAGCGCTTCGGCGGCCTGGACGTCGCGTTCCTCAACGCCGGCATCGCCGGGGGCGGGCAGCTCGACGAGACCTTCGACCCCGCCGTCTACCGCCGCGCCATGGGCATCAACCTCGACGGCGTCGTCTACGGCGTGCACGCGGCGCTGCCCGCGATCCGCAACCGCGGCGGCGGGAACGTCATCGCGACCGCCAGCATGGCCGCGCTCACCGCGACGCCCTTCGACCCCGTCTACGGAGCGAACAAGGCCGCGGTCGTCGGCCTCGTCCGCGCGCTCGGCCCCACCTACCTGCCCGAGGGCATCCGGGTGAACGCGCTGTGCCCGTCGTTCGCCGACACCGCCATCCTCGGCGGGATGAAGGAGGAGCTGCAGCAGAGCGGCTTCCCCATCCTGGAGGTGAGCGACGTCGTCGAGGCGTTCATGCGGATCCTGGAGGCCGACGGCGCCGGCGAGGCGTGGTACGTCGTCCCGGGCCGCCCGTCCGAGCCGTTCAAGTTCCGCGGCGTCCCCGGCCCGCGCTGACCACGCCCGACCAGAGACCGGAACAGGAGAGTCATGCGCGCGATCCAGATCACCGAGTTCGGCGGCCCCGAGGTGCTGACCGTCACCGAGCTGCCCGACCCGGTCGCCGGGCCCGGGCACCTGCTCGTCGACGTCGCCCGGGCCGGCATCAACTACGCCGACACCCACCAGGCCGAGAACAGCTACCTGTCGGAGTCGACGCTGCCGATGGTGCCGGGCGGCGAGGTCGTCGGCACCACCCCGGACGGGCGCCGCGTCGTCGCGCTCGTCGGCACCGGCGGGTACGCCGAGAAGGCCGTCGCGCCCGAGGCGCTCGCCTGGGACGTCCCGGACGGCGTCGACGACGTCACCGCGCTCGGGATGATCGTGCAGGGCGCGTCCGCGTGGGTGCTGCTGCGCCGCAGCGTGCACCTGGCGCCGGGGGAGTCGGTCGTCGTGCACGCCGCCGCCGGCGGGGTCGGCACCCTCGCCGTCCAGCTCGCCAAGGCCTGGGGCGCCGGGCGCGTCATCGCGACCGCCTCGTCCAAGGACAAGCGCGACCTCGCCCTCGAGCTCGGCGCGGACGTGGCGATCGACGCCAACGAGCCCGACCTGAAGGACGCGCTCATCGAGGCGAACGGCGGCCGGCGCGTCGACACCGTGCTGGAGATGACCGGCGGGACCGTCACCGACCAGAGCCTGAAGGCGCTCGCGCCGTTCGGCCGGCTCGCCTTCTACGGCATGGCGTCCCGCAAGGAGCCGTCGCCGGTGCGCCCGGCCACCCTGATGTCGCACTCCACCACGATCTCCGGGATGTGGCTGGCGCACGTCTTCCAGCTACCCGGCGACGTCATGCGCGCCGCGCTGGACGAGCTGTTCGGGCTGGCCGCCGCCGGGCGGCTGCGCGTCATCGGCGGCGGAGAGTACGGCCTGTCCGAGGTGCGCAAGGCCCACGAGGACCTGCGCGCCCGCCGCACCACCGGCAAGCTCGTCCTCGACCCGTCCCGCTGACCCGGGCCGGCCGGGCTAGCCGACCAGGCCGTTCTCGTAGGCGAACACGACCGCCTGGGTGCGGTCGCGCAGCGCCAGCTTGGTCAGCACGTGCCCGACGTGCGTCTTGATCGTCTGCTCGGCGAGCACCAGCTCGGCGGCGATCTCGGCGTTGGACAGGCCCCGCGCGATGAGCCGCAGCACGTCCATCTCGCGCGGGGTCAGCCCCGCCGTCGCGGCCGGGCTCGGCCGCTGGTGGCGGCGCCGGCGCGCGAAGTCGCCGATCAGCCGCCGGGTGATCGACGGCGCGAGCAGCGCGTCGCCCGCCGCCACGACCCGCACCCCGGTCACGAGGTCCGCCGCCGACGCGTCCTTCAGCAGGAACCCGCTGGCCCCAGCGCCGAGCGCCTCGTAGACGTACTCGTCGAGGTCGAACGTGGTGAGGACCAGGACCTTCGGCCGCACGTCCGCGGGGTCCCCGGCGTCCTGCCCGGTGTCGCGCCCGGCGGGCGCGCCGATCAGCTCCGCGGTCGCGGCCAGGCCGTCCATCTCCGGCATCCGGATGTCCATCACCACGACGTCCGGATCCAGCGCGCGGGCCATGTCCACGGCCTCGCGCCCGTTCCCCGCCTGCCCGATCACCTCGATCTCCGGATCGGAGGACAGCAGCGCCGCGAGCCCGTCGCGGATCATCACCTGGTCGTCGGCGATCAGCACCCGAATCGTCACGACGCCACCCTACGGGGAACGATCAGTCCCCGTACGGCAGCTCCGCCGCGACCGTCCAGCCGCCCGTGCCGCGCGGGCCCGCCGACAGCGTCCCGCCGAGCATCGTGACCCGCTCGCGCATCCCGACCAGGCCGTGCCCGCCGCCCTGCGTCCCGTCCGGGACGCCGCGCGCGCCGTCGTCGTCGACGGTCACCGCGAGCGCCTCCGGGCCGTACTTGATCTCCACGTGCACGCGCGATCCCGGCGCGTACCGGGCGGCGTTGCTGAGCGACTCCTGGACGATCCGGTACGCCGACAGGTCCACCCCGGCGTCCAGCTGGCGCGGCATCCCGACGACCACGGTGGCGACCGACAGCCCGGAGTTGCGGGCCGCCGCGGCCAGCTCGTCGAGCCGGTCCAGGCCCGGGCTCGGGGCGCGCTCGGCGCCCTCGTCGTCCGAGCGCAGCAGCCCCACGACGCGGCGGGTCTCGGTGAGCGCCTCGCGGGCCGCGTCCCGGACCACGCCGAACGTCTCGCGGGCGGCGTCCGGCAGGTCGGGGATCTTGAACGGGGCGGCCTCGGCCTGCATCGCGATCACCGACATGTGGTGCGCGACGACGTCGTGCAGCTCGCGGGCGATGCGGGCGCGCTCCTCCAGCACCGCCTGCCGGGCCAGGTCCTGCCGGTGCTGCTCCTCGCGGCGGCGCAGCTCCTCCTCCGCGGACCGGCGCCCGCCGACCGCGTCGCCGAAGGTCAGCACGAGCGCGGTGATCCCGGCGAGGATGATGCCGAACCAGCCCGGCATGCCGAACAGCACGGCGGGCAGCAGCACCCCCACGATCGTCACCGCGCCGACGCCGACGGTCGTCTGGCGGTCGCAGCCGATCCCGGCGAAGAACAGGATGACCACCAGCGCGAGGATCGCGGTGACCGGCCACGGCATGAAGCCGGTGCCGTGCCGGACGAACACGGTGATCAGCAGCCCGATGGCCGCGATCCGCCAGGCGGCGAGCGGCCAGCGGGCCGCGAAGATCAGCGGGCTGGCCATCAGCACCCCGAGCGGCCACGCCGCCCCCGCGTCCACGTGGTAGCTCGCGATGGAGATCGCGATGGACCCGGCCGTGAAGCCGATCGTCATGGCGAGCAGCAGGACCAGGATCGGCACGCGCAGCAGCAGCCGGCCCGGGAGCAGGGGGACGGCGGGGTCGTCGCGGCCCGGCACGACGGCGGCGGCGACCCCGGCGAGCAGCCGGGGCCGCGCGCCGGCGTCGGAGCGGTGTGGTTCGTTCATCTCGCCTGCGAGCCTAGAGCGCGCGGCGCCGCGCCCGCCTGCCTCCGCGGGGGGAGATCGGGCCGCCCCCGCTGGTATCACCGCTGCCCACGGCCGCGGTGGGCGGCATCCAGCCTTTCCCGATTGACTTTATAGGGATTATGGCCGATCCTCGTGGGGTGACGATCTCCGCACCGCTGCACGAGCGCCTGCACGTCGATCTGCGCCGCCAGGCCAGCGCGCTGTGTCGCCGGACGCCCCGCTAGCGGACCCCCGCCGGCGGACGCGTTCCAGCACGTCCCACCGCACAGCCGAGGAGAACGACGCATGACCGTCACCGCCACCGAGTCCGGCACGCCCGAAAACGGCACGCCCGGGATCGGCGCGCCCGCGCCGCAGGAGCCGCGGGACGCGGCCGCCCCGTTCGCGCCGGCGCGGCTCGCCGAACGGGCCCGCGCGCTGGCCGACCACCCGGAGGAATGGGTCCACCGGGTCCGGCTCGACCCGCAGGGCCGCTGGTACGAGCGCGTCCACCAGGACGCCGACCACGAGATCTGGCTGATCAGCTGGCTGCCCGGCCAGTCCACCGGGTTCCACGACCACGGCGGCTCCGCCGGCGCCTTCGCCGTCGCGCTCGGCACGCTGGAGGAGCACCGCGTCCGCACCCATCGCGAGGTCGGCGCCGGGCAGGTCCGCTCGTTCGGGCCCGACTACGTCCACGACGTCCGCAACACCTCGGACGCGCCCGCGGTGAGCGTGCACGTGTACTCGCCGCCCCTGTCGACGATGCGCCGGTACGACCTCGACGCGGGCGGCGAACTCGTCCGGCTCGCCGCGGAGTCCGCCGACGACTGGTGACGCGGCGCCCGCCGCAGGGACCGCGCCCGCCGCAGGGACGGCGCCCGCCGCGCCGCGGTGACGGGTCCGGCCGCGTCCCAGCTCACGGTCTCGGAATCGCCATCCGCGGGTGAGGCGCGGGCAACGCCGCCGCATAAGGTCCTTCCTACGGGGAAGATCCGGCTCCATGAGCACACCGGGCAGCGGAGCGAAGACCACGGCCGGCGAGGAGCACGGCGGCCCCTCCCACTCGGCCGCCACCGCCGCACTGCTGGCGGGGGCCGCCGCGCTCGGCGGGTTCCTGTTCGGGTACGACTCCTCGGTCATCAACGGCACCGTCGACGCGCTCAAGGACACCTTCCACCTGAGCGGCTTCGTCGTCGGCTTCGTCGTGTCGGCCGCGCTGCTCGGCTGCGCCGTCGGCGCCTGGTTCGCCGGCCCGCTCGGCGACCGGATCGGCCGGGTGAAGGTGATGCTGGCCGCGTCCGCGCTGTTCGTGATCAGCTCGCTCGGCTCGGCGTTCGCCTTCAGCGCCGCCGACCTGACCGCGTGGCGGCTGGTCGGCGGCCTCGCGATCGGCGCCGCGTCCGTCATCGCGCCCGCCTACATCGCCGAGATCGCGCCCGCGGAGCTGCGCGGCCGGCTCGGCTCGCTCCAGCAGATGGCGATCGTCCTCGGCATCTTCGCCGCGCTGGTCGTCGACTACGTCATCGCCCAGGTCTCCGACGGCGGCGCGACCGGGACGTTCCCGTGGGGCGGCGGCGCCTGGCGCTGGATGTTCGCCAGCGCGGCCGTGCCCGCGGTGTTCTGGGGCGTGATCGCCACGACGATCCCCGAGTCGCCGCGCTACCTGGTCAAGAAGCACAGGACGACCGACGCGAAGCGGGTGCTGGCGCGGGTCATGGGCCGCGGCGACGTGGACGGCAAGATCCAGGACATCGGCCGGTCGATCGCCGAGGACCGCGCGGTGCACCTGCGCGACCTGCGCGGCTCGCGGCTCGGCCTGCTGCCGATCGTGTGGGTCGGCATCCTGCTGTCGGTCTTCCAGCAGTTCGTCGGCATCAACGTGATCTTCTACTACTCGTCGTCGCTGTGGCAGGCGGTCGGGTTCTCCGAGAGCAACGCGATGCTCACCTCCGTGATCAACTCGGTGGTGAACGTGGCGTTCACGCTGGTCGCGATCGCGCTGGTCGACCGGGTCGGGCGGCGCCCGCTGCTGCTCGGCGGCGCGGCGGGCATGGCGCTGTCGCTCGGGACGCTGACGGCCTGCTTCTCGACCGCCCACGTGGTGGACGGCAAGCCGGAGCTGAGCGGCGCCGCCGGGCCGGTCGCGCTCGTCGCCGCCAACGTCTTCGTCGCCGCGTTCGCCGCCACCTGGGGCCCGGTCGTGTGGGTGATGCTCGGCGAGATGTTCAACAACTTCATCCGCGCGTCGGCGCTGGCCGTGGCCGCCGCCGCGCAGTGGATCGCCAACTGGGTCGTCACCACCACGTTCCCCGGCATCTCCGGCTTCTCGCTCAGCCTGGCCTACGGCCTGTACACCGCGTTCTCGGTACTCGCGTTCATCTTCGTGATCCGGGCCGTCCCGGAGACCAGGGGACGCGAGCTCGAGGACATGGACCGGCTCGAACGGCCGAGACGCGAGGCCCGCGCGTGACCGCGGAAACCTCCCTGCCCGGGGCCGCCCGCGTCGGTTACCATGGGCCCATGCAGGCCGTATCGCTCGTGCTCGAGACGACGACGCCGGGTCGCCCCCGGCGCCACGGCCGCATGTACTGACATCGCACGCTGTGAAGGCCCCGGGAGCGATCCCGGGGCCTTCACCGCTTTCCGGGGTCGCTCCGGTGCCTCCCAGAGGAGGAACAGGAGCCGTCCGATGGAACCGGATGCGTCCGGGGCACACCCCGAGTCGATAGCATCGGAACCCGCTGATCCCAACCCACCATCCCGAGGAGTACCCGTGTCCACCGTGTCTGAGCTGCGCATCACCCTCGACGGGAGCGAGCGGGCGGTGCCGGCGGGCACCACCGCGGGGCAGGCACTGGACGCCGACGGCCGCACCGTGATCGCCGCCCGGGTCAACGGCGAGCTGCGCGACCTCGCCGGCGAGCTGCACGACGGCGACGCCGTCGAGCCGGTCGCGATCGGCTCCGACGACGGCCGGGCCATCATGCGGCACTCCGCCGCGCACGTCATGGCGCAGGCCGTGCAGGAGCTGTTCCCCGAGGCCAAGCTCGGCATCGGCCCGCCGGTCGAGAACGGCTTCTACTACGACTTCGACGTCGCCGAGCCGTTCACCCCCGACGACCTCAAGCGCATCGAGAAGCGGATGCGCGAGATCGTCAAGCAGGGCCAGCGGTTCTCCCGCCGCCCCGTCTCCGACGACGACGCCCGCGCCGAGCTGGCCGCCGAGCCGTACAAGCTGGAGCTCATCGGGCTCAAGGGCTCGGGCCCGGTCGAGGACGCGGCGGACGGCGCGAACGTGGAGGTCGGCGGCGCCGAGCTGACCATCTACGACAACCTCGACGCCAAGTCCGGCGAGCTGCGCTGGAAGGACCTGTGCCGCGGCCCGCACCTGCCGTCCACCCGGGTCATCCCGGCGTTCAAGCTGATGCGGTCCGGCGGCGCGTACTGGCGCGGCAGCGAGAAGAACCCGCAGTTGCAGCGCATCTACGGCACCGCGTGGGAGTCGCGGGAGAAGCAGGACGAGTACCTGGAGTTCCTGGCCGAGGCCGAGAAGCGCGACCACCGCAAGCTCGGCGCCGAGCTGGACCTGTTCTCCTTCCCGCCGGAGCTCGGCAGCGGGCTGCCCGTCTTCCATCCCAAGGGCGGGATCATCCGCAAGGAGATGGAGGACTACATGCGGCGGCGGCAGCAGGAGGCGGGCTACGAGTTCGTCAACACCCCGCACATCACCAAGTCGTCGCTGTTCGAGATCTCCGGCCACCTGCCCTACTACGGCGACGACATGTTCCCGCCGTTCGAGGTGGACGAGGTCGAGTACCGCGTCAAGCCGATGAACTGCCCGATGCACAACCTGATCTTCCGGGCGCGCGGGCGGTCGTACCGCGAGCTGCCGCTGCGGATGTGCGAGTTCGGGTCGGTGTACCGGTACGAGAAGTCCGGCGTGGTGCACGGCCTCACCCGCGTGCGCGGCATGACCCAGGACGACTCGCACATCTACACCACCAAGGAGCAGATGGGCGACGAGATCAAGTCGCTGCTGTCCTTCGTGCTGAGCGTCCTGCGGGACTTCGGGCTCTCGGAGTTCTACCTGGAGCTGTCCACCCGGGACGACTCCGACAAGTTCATCGGCGACGAGGCCGACTGGGCGGAGGCGACCGAGGCGCTGCGCCAGGCCGCCGAGGAGTCCGGCCTCGACCTGGTGGACGACCCGGGCGGCGCCGCGTTCTACGGCCCGAAGATCTCCGTGCAGGCCAAGGACGCGATCGGGCGGACCTGGCAGCTGTCGACCATCCAGCTGGACTTCAACCAGCCGAAGCGGTTCGGGCTGGAGTACCAGGCGGCCGACGGGACCCGGCAGACCCCGGCGATGATCCACCGCGCCCTGTTCGGGTCGGTCGAGCGGTTCATGGGCGTGCTGATCGAGCACTACGCGGGCGCGATGCCGCCGTGGCTGTCGCCGGTCCAGGCCGTCGGCATCCCGATCGGCGACGGGCACGTCCCGCACCTGGACAAGGTGGCCGCGCGGCTGCGCGAGCGCGGCGTCCGGGTGGAGGTCGACTCCTCCTCCGACCGGATGCAGAAGAAGATCCGCAACGCGCAGAAGCAGAAGATCCCCTACATGCTGCTCGCGGGCGACGACGACGTCGCCAAGGACGCGGTGTCGTTCCGGTACCGCAACGGGGAGCAGAAGAACGGCGTGCCGATCGACGAGGCCGTCGAGGAGATCGTCAAGGCCGTCGAGGCCCGCATCCAGATCTGACGCCCCTCCCGGGCCGCGCCCGCCCCCGCGCGGGCGCGGCCCTGGGACGGGCCCGTCAGCTCGCGGAGAGCACGTAGGGCTTGCCGGCCAGGGCGCCGACCGCCCACATCGTCCGCGTGCCCGGCACGCGCGCGAGCCCCTTGACGACCGCGGTCGTCTCGAGCTCCGTCCGCCAGGCGCCGCCGGTGTAGTGCAGCAGGACCGAGCCCTCCGGAGCGTTCCGCCGCGCCCCGATCGCCCATGCGCCGCCCGCGCCGTCGTCCTCGAGAGGCCCGGTGAACCGGACGCCGACGGGCGCCGGCGGGCTCTGCCAGGCCGACCCGTCCCAGTGGTGGGCGCCGGCGTCGCTCACGGCCCAGACGTCGTCGGCCCCGAGGGGCAGGACGCCCGTGAGCCGCCCGTACCGCCCCGCGAGCTGCGGCGGCGTCATGTCGTGCCACGCCGAGCCGTCGAAGCGCGCCGCGTAGAACCGCCCCTCCCCGTAGAGGTCGGGCTCCGCGCCCACGGCCCAGACGTCGTCCGGTGTCCGCTGCCTGATGGCGCGGACCTCCACCGCCCCGGTGTCCTGCGGTCTCCATATCCCGCCGGTCCAGCGGTAGACGGCCGAGCCGCCGTGCGCGCGGTCGGCGTATCCGGCCGCCCAGGCGCCCGCCCCGTCCGCGTCGAGCGCGTAGAAGCAGGTGAGAAGCGGCGCGGAGAGCTCCTCCCAAGCGCCGCCGCTCAGGCGCGCGAGGTAGGGCGTGCCGCAGCCGCCCCCGTCGGAGCGGTCGTGGGGACCCGCGGCCCATACGTCGGTCGCGGAGACGGCGTCGAGCGCGGTGATCTGCCCGGCCCCCGTCATGCCGGGCGTGCCGATCCAGGACCAGGACGCGCCGTCGCCGCCCTGCAGGACGGGGTTCTGGTAGTAGCGCGGGCTGCACGGCCCGATCTCCCCGCAGTACGGGGGCACGTAGGAGTTCTGCCACTGGTAGCCGCCGGCCCAGACCGCGCCGTACCCGGCGGCGGTGACGGCGTTCAGGCCGCTGGTGCCGAGGGTGAAGGGCGCCTTGCGGACCGTCCAGGAAGTGTCGGCCTGCGCAGGGGTGTCGGCGTGCGCGGTGGTGGGAACGGCGGCGAGCGCGGCGGTCATCGCGGCCGCCGCGAGGCCGGCCGGCAGGGCGCGGGCGGCTCTCCTCTTCGTGAACGTCACATCACGCAATATGTGACAACGCGGCCGTGACTCTCTTGTCCACCGAGTGACAAGATCTCCGTGCGGGACGTGATCGGCACTGGGCACAATCGCGGGATGTGTCCACGCAGCGGCCCCCGGGAGCGGATGCTCGACGCCACCTCCGCGATCGTCGAGGACGGGGACTGGGGCGCGCTGCGCCTCGCCCGCGTCGCGCGGGACGCCGGGGTCAGCCGGCAGACCGCCTACAACGAGTTCGGGTCGAAGGTCGGGCTCGGCCGCGCGCTCGTCGAGCGGGAGGTCGACGCGTTCCTCGGCGGCGTCCAGGAGCGGATGGAGCGGCACGCCGACGACGTCCCGGCGGCGGTGGAGGCGGCCGTGCTGTTCGCGCTCACCGAGGCGGCGCGGCGGTCCCTGCTTCGGAACATCTTCGGCGCCGGACGGTCCCGCGACGACGAGCTGATCGCGCTGGCCACCCGCGGCCGCGACCCGGTGGTCGGGCACGTGGTCGCGGCTTTCCGCGGCTACGCCGACGCGACCTGGCCGGACGTCCCCGCCGACGTCAAGGACCTGCTTGTCGAGACGCTGATGCGGGTCACCGTCAGCCACGCGGTCGCGCCGCTGCACGAGCCCGCCGAGGTGGCGCGGAGCCTGGCGGAGCTGACCCGGCGCCTGCTCGGCTGAGCGCGGCGGGCGGGCCGCCGGGAGCGGGCGTGGGAGATCCGCGGAGTTGGTAGCCTCAACGGTCACGTGCCACGGACCGGGGAGACGAGCGAGATGAAGTCCACGAGGCCGCGGCGGCGGGGGCCGCGGCGGGCGCGCTCGGTCTGGGGCCGGGTCGCCGGCTACGGCGGCGCCGCGCTGCTCGTGGCCGCCGCCATCGTGGTGCTCCTGGTCCCGCTGCTCGACAAGCACAAGGACGGCGCCGGCGCGGCGGGCACGACGAGCCCCGGCGCGTCGCCCACGGCCGGGCAGGGCGTCGTCCCGGGCGGGTCGGGGCAGCCGGTCACGCCGACCAATCCCGTCCCGCAGAACAGCGGCGGCTCGCCCTACACGGGCGGCGGCCAGGGGGGCGGTCAAGGCGGCGGCATGCAGATCCCCGACCAGAACGGCGCCGCGGGCACCGACTGGTGCCCGCAGGGGACCGCGTTCTACCGCGCCGCGGGCGGGAACATCGACGTCACCATCACCGTGTCGTCCAGCGGCGCGATCCGCGCCGAACTGTCCATCAAGGGGCACGCGCCCCAGGCGCAGCAGACGACCGTGTCGGGCGGCAAACCGCACACGTTCCGGTTCAAGAACGTCCCCGCGCAGCTGGTGCGGCGGGTGAAGGTGACGACCGTGTCGGTCGGCGTGGCGATGCAGAACTGCTACGCGCGCCCCGCCTGACCTGCGCCCACCTGTCCGGCGCCCGCCTGACCGATGCCCGCCTGACCGGGGTTCGGCGCGCCGGAGCCCGCACCCGGCGACCGGCGGACGTCCTCCACCGTCACGTTGACCGCGGAGACCCGCGCGCCCAGCATCAGCCCGGCCATCCGCGCCACACCGGCCTGCACCGCCGCCGCCACGTCCATGATCACGTGGCCGTACTCGACGGCGATGCCGACGTCGACCGTCACCGCGTCGCCCGCGGAGCGGACCCGCACCCCCGACCCGAGCCCGCAGACCCCGCCGACCTCCAGCGCGGCGAGCACGGCGACCTTCTCGGCCACCTCGTCGCCGACCGTGATCCGCCCCTCCACCCGCGGCGCCGCACCGGCCGGAGCGGGAGGGGCGGCCGGAGCGGGAGGTGCCGTTAGCGGCGCGCCCGGCGGGGGCACCGGGCCCGGCAGCCCGGGCGCCCCCGGGAAGAACGGCGTCGACCCCGCCCCCGGGCGCGGTTCGGCGCCGTCCCCGGCGCGGCCCTTCTCGAGCTCGGTCATGATCGCTCCCACTGGTCGGCTGGACGACCCATGGTGTCGGAGAGACGGGCGGGACGTCACGCAGGCCCCTCCTGCGGGCGCGTCCGCGGGGCGCTGCCATCGGCGCGCCCGCCCGCCCGCGAGAGGCATCCCGGCTACGTGCCGGCGCCCCGGTCTCTCTATGCTGCTGGTCAGGCCGTGAACAAAAGGAGACCGCCGCCTTGACCACAGAGCCGGAGAAGCCCGTGGAGCAGCAGGGGCGCGACGAGGCGTCCGGCGCGGGTGCCGCGGAGCACCAGTCCCGCCTCGAGGAGGAGAGGGGCGGCGCGGGCGTGCCCGACAACTTCCAGCGGCTGTGGACCCCGCACCGGATGGCCTACATCAAGGGCGAGAACAAGCCCACCGGGCCGGGGGCGGGGGAGGGCTGCCCGTTCTGCGAGATCCCGGCGATGACCGACGAGGACGGCCTCGTCGTCGCGCGCGGCCGGTCGGTGTACACGGTGCTCAACCTCTACCCGTACAACTCCGGGCACCTCATGGTCGTCCCGTACCGGCACGTCGCCGACTACGGCGACCTCGACGAGGCGGAGTACACCGAGCTGGCCGTCTTCACCCGCCGCTCGCTCGCCGCGCTGCGCAAGGCCAGCGGCGCGCAGGGGTTCAACGTCGGCATGAACCTCGGGCTGGTCGCGGGCGCCGGCATCGCCGCCCACCTGCACCAGCACGTGGTGCCACGCTGGGGCGGCGACACCAACTTCATGCCGGTCGTCGGGCACACCCGGGTGCTGCCGCAGCTGCTGCGCGACACCCGGCAGATCCTCGCCGACGCCTGGCCGCAGGACTGACGGCGCCGGCGCGCGCACGGCACGGCATGATGGACGCCATGACGCGACGCGAGCGGCCGGTGCTGGTCTACGACGGCGACTGCGGTTTCTGCACCACCTCGGTGCGCTTCCTCGAACGCCGCGTCCCCGTGGACGCCGAGGTCGTCGCTTTCCAGTTCGCCGACCTCGCCGCGCTCGGCACCACGCAGGAGCGCGCCGAGCACGAGGTGCTGTGGGTCGACCGGGCGGGGCGGGTCAGCGGCGGCGCGGAGGCGATCGGGCGGCTGCTGACGGCGGCCGGCGGCGTGTGGCGCGTCCCGGGCGTCGTCATGCGGACGCCGCCGGTGAGTTGGCTCGCGCACGCCGTCTACCGGCTCGTCGCGAACAACCGGCAGCGGATGCCCGGCGGCACCGCCGCCTGCATGCTGCCCGCCGCGCAGCGGCCCGGCGCCCGGGGCTGACCGCCGCGGCCCGGCGACGCCCGGCCCGGCGTGGCTTCAGGCGGCCTCGGGCGCGGTCGCGTCCGTCCGGCCGCCGAGGGCCCGGCGGAGCCCCGCGGGGAGCCGCACGGTCAGCTTCTCCAGCGGCAGGAACGCCGTCAGCCAGATCGCGTGCGGCAGGAAGTGGATGCTCATCAGCGCGTAGGTCACGGCGTGGAACCCGGCGAAGAACAGCACGAACAGGTACAGCGGCCGTCCACGCAGGAACAGCAGCACCGGCGAGACCGCCTCGGCCAGGAACATGAACCACTGGCTGGCCTTCAGCAGCAGCGGGTAGCCGATGAGGCTGCGCCCGAACGCCGTCCCGCGGCGGCTGAGCGCCCACTGGACGGTCGCGCCGTTCGGCCACGCGGGGAACCCGCCGATCTTCACCTTCGCCCACATCGACAGGAAGTAGGCGGCCACCACCGAGATCTGGATGCCGCGCACCGCCCAGGCGGACGCCTCGCACCCGCGCTCGTCGTCGATGCGGGCCCGTCCGACGCTCGGCAGGACGAACAGCGCCACCACGAGCGCGAGATGGTCGTGGTCGACCTTCCCGTACGACATGCTGATCGTGACCCACCACAGGTACCCGCAGGCGCACACGTAGCCCGTCAGGCGCGGCAGGAACCGGCCCGTCGCGGCGACGAACCCGGCCGCGAGCGTCACGACCAGCAGCGTGTACATCGCGGCGGGCGTCGGCGCGGGAAGGTGGAGCAGCCGACCGACCAGCACCGGCCGGTACAGGTCGGCGGGCAGCCGCGCGTGCGCCAGCGAGCTGCTGGTCAGCAGCAGCATGTCGAACGGCAGGAACGCGTACCCGAGGATCCGCAGCCAGGCGACGCGGGCGCGCGGGACCGGCCCGAACCACCAGCGGCCCCACGGCCCGCGCGCGGCGGGCCCCGGCCCGGCGGGACGGACGGGCCGGGGCGCCTCCGGCGTCGCGGCGGCGGTCACCGCACGTCCCAGACGACGCGGTTGACGCGCCTGGACGACACGACCTTGCCGTGCTCCAGCCTCTTGATCTCCTCCACGACGTAGATCCGGGTGAGCCGCGGGTCGCCGGGATGCAGCCGGTGCTGCCCCTCGGCGATGCCCTGCAGCAGCGACGGGTCGTGGACGATCCGGTCCATCTGCCCCTCGATCTCGGCGCGCTTCATGCCGGTCCCCACGGCGTCCCGGGACAGCTCGACGTGCCGGCCCTCGGCGGTGTCGGCCTCCAGCCAGAACGAGCCGATCGTCCCGCCGTCGTTCTTCACCGAGAACGCGAACTGCGTCATCGGCCCGATGGGGAAGTCGTCGTTGCTCCCGAAGGCGCTCGTGAACAGCAGCGCGGCGACGAACGCCGCGCCGGCGAGCGATCGCCAGAGCCGCGCGCGGGCGCTCAGGCGGAGGACGGACGGGTTCACCGGACAAGCCTAGAGCGCGGCCCGTCGCAGCTGCGACACGGTGACGAAGTCGAAACCGCGGCCGCGCAGCCCGCGGATCATCGCGGGCAGCCGCTCGATCGCGGTCTTCCGGCTGGCGGCGCCGACGTCGTGGGCGAGGACGATGGTGCCGGGCCGCGCGTTGTCGACGACGGCGGCGACCATCTCGTCCGGCTCGCGGCCGAGCGCCCTGTCCTGCACCAGCAGCGACCACAGCACGAGGTCGTAGCCGTGCTGCGCGGCGACGTGCAGCGTGGTGCCGCCGAGCCGGCCCCACGGCGGCCGCAGCAGCGTCGGGGCGCGCCCGGTGACCTGCTCGATCGTCTCGTGCGTGCGGTGGATGGAGCGGTAGGCGTGCGCGAGGCTCAGCTTCGACAGGTCGTCGTGCTTCCAGGTGTGGTTGCCGACCTCGTGCCGGCCGAGCCGCCCCTCGACGAGGCGGGCGTTGCGGGCGAGGCGGCTGCCGACCATGAAGAACGTCGCCGGCACCTTCGCCTCGTCGAGCGCGTCGAGGGCCTGCGGGGTCCAGCGCTCCATCGGCCCGTCGTCGAACGTCAGCGCGACGAGCCGGCGGCGGGTGTTCACCGCCCACACGACGTCGACCTGCCGGTCGGGCGGCTGCCAGGAGTCGACGGACGCCGCGGACGCGGGGGTCGGCGGGTCCTCCCTCCGCCAGGCCTGCTCGGTGGCGAACCCGGCGCCGCCGGCGAGCAGCCCGCCGGCCGCGAGGCCGAGGCCCCGGATGATGTTGCGGCGCCCGGGCCGGGCGGGCCGCCGGTCTTCCCCCGTGTCGTTCATGGCGCAGTAAGAGTTTCACGCCGCGAACCGCCCGCCATCGCCCGAGATGCCGAAATCGGAGTCACCCTCAGGGATGAGTCCGCGCCGCCATTTGGACGACTCCGGAAGGATCAACGGAGGTGTCCCGCGTGGTCCAAGCCCGGGGGTGGACGGGCCGGCGGGGGCGGGCGGGGCGGACGCCGGCCCGCCCCGCCCGCCGCGCGCTAGTCGTGCACCGCCTCGGCCTTCGCGACCTTGTCCGCCAGATGCGAGGGGAGCGGCTCGTACCGCAGGAACGCCCGGTCGAACGTGCCGGTTCCCTGCGACATCGACCGCAGGTCGATCGCGTACCGGACGATCTCCAGCTGCGGCACCTCCGCCTTGATCATCGTGCGGCCGCCCGGCACCGCCTGCGAGCCGAGCACCCGGCCGCGCCGCGAGGTGAGGTCGGACATCACCGCGCCCACGTACTCGTCGGCGATCAGCACGCTCACCTCGTCCACCGGCTCCAGCAGCAGCACCGGGACCTGCCCGGCGGCGTCCTTCAGCGCGAGCGCGCCGGCGGCCTGGAAGGCCATGTCGGAGGAGTCCACCGAGTGCGCCTTGCCGTCGTACAGCGTGACCTTGATGTCGACCAGCGGGTACCCGGCGGACACGCCGCGCTCCATCTGCTGCCGGACGCCCTTCTCGACCGACGGGATGAACTGCCGCGGCACCACCCCGCCGACGATCTTGTCGACGAACTCGAAGCCCTCGCCGGACGGCAACGGCTCCACCTCGATGTGGCAGATGCCGTACTGGCCGTGGCCGCCGGACTGCTTGACGTGCCGGCCGAGGCCCTTGGCGGACCCGCCGAACGTCTCGCGCAGCGGCACCCGCAGCTCGACCCGCTCCACCTCGACGCCGTACCGGGCGCTGAGCCGGTCGATCAGCACGTCGGCGTGCGCCTCGCCCATGCACCACAGCACCAGCTGCCGCGTCTCGGCGTTGTTCTCCAGCCGCAGCGTCGGGTCCTCGGCGACCAGCCGGCCGAGCGCCTGGCTGAGCTTGTCCTCGTCGGCCTTGGACTTGGCGCGGATCGCGACGGGCAGCAGCGGGTCCGGCATCGTCCACGGCGCCATCACCATCGGCGCCGACGGGTCGGACAGCGTGTCGCCGGTCTCGGCGCGCGACAGCTTCGCCACCGCGCAGATGTCGCCGGCGCCGCAGGACGAGACGGTCCGCTGCGTCTTGCCGAGCGGGGAGGTGAGGGCGCCCACCCGTTCGTCGACGTCGTGGTCCTCGTGCCCGCGCTCCTGCATGCCGTGCCCGGACACGTGCACGGTGGTGTCGGGACGCAGCGTCCCGGAGAACACCCGGACCAGCGAGATCCGCCCGACGTACGGGTCGGACGTCGTCTTGACCACCTCGGCGACCAGCGGCCCGTCGGGGTCGCAGCCGATCTCCTTCGGCGGCCCGCCCTGGACGGGCGTCACCGGGGGGATGCCGTGTTCGAGGGGCGAGGGGAACGCCTGCGTGATGACCTCCAGCAGCTCCAGCATCCCGACGACCGGCCCGGGGTGGTCGCCGTGCGGCACCGACGTGGCGAGCACCGGGTAGAAGCTGCCGCGCGCCACCGCGGTCTCCAGGTCCTCGATGAGCGCCTTGACGTCGATCTCCTCGCCGGACAGGTACCGGTCCATGAGGGTCTCGTCCTCGCTCTCCTGGATGATCCCCTCGATCAGCGACGCGCGCTGCTCGGAGATCTGCTCCAGGTACCGCGGGTCGGGCGCGCACTCGGTGCGCTCGCCGGTGGAGTAGTCCAGGCAGCGCTGCGTGAGCAGCCCGACCAGGCCCTTCAGCCCGTCGCCGTCCGCGGCCGGGAAGTACAGCGGGAGCACGCCCTCGCCGAAGGCGTCCTGGCAGCTCAGCACCACGTCGTCGAAGTCGCCGCGCTGCTGGTCGATCTTGGTGATGACGACCGCGCGGGGCATCCCGACCCGCGCGCACTCGTCCCAGATCATCCGGGTGAGGCCGTCGATCCCGTCGACCGCCGAGATCACGAACAGCGCCGCGTCGGCGGCGCGCAGCCCGGCCCGCAGGTCGCCGACGAAGTCGGCGTAGCCGGGGGTGTCGATGAGGTTGACCTTGATGTCGCCGTGCGTGAGCGGGGCGAGCGCGAGGTTGACCGAGCGCTGCTGGCGGACCTCGACGTCGTCGAAGTCGCTGACCGTGGTGCCCTCCTCGACCCGGCCGGCCCGCTGCAGCGTGCCCGCCGCGGTCAGCAGCGCCTCCACGAGCGTGGTCTTTCCCGCCCCCGAATGGCCGACCAGCGCGACGTTGCGCACCCTGTCGCACCCGCCGGCCTCCGGTGCCCTGCCGGGGGCTCCCGGGTGTCCTCCCTTGTCCGCCATGACTACCTCCTCGGACGGGCCTCCTCGCGGGGGCCCGCGTGCGGCTGGGGCCCGGCCCGGAGGGGCCCGGCCCTGACGTCCGAGTGCGGCGTCCTCGTCCAACGTGCGTGACCGACGTCACACCCGTGTCAACACCCTTTCCCGTGTGCGGCGGGATCACAAGGGGTGAACGGCAAACAACCTGCTTCTGTCCGCCGCGCGGGGCCGCAAACCCGGGCCTGACCACGCCGGGCCGGCGGCGGCACTACGATCGGACGCGCCAACGGCGGCCCCCTGGCCGATGCCGGCGGCCCCACTTCCGGCAGCAGGAGAACGGACGGCGATGCTCAACAGAATCAGGCCCGCGCTGGGGCGGGTCCTGACGCCCATCGGACGGACGGTCGCGCGGACCGGGGTGTCGCCCAACGCCATCACCCTCATCGGGACCGCCGGCGTCGCCGCCGGCGCGCTCGTGCTGTTCCCGCGCGGGGAGTTCTTCTGGGGCACGATGGTGATCACCGCGTTCGTGCTGTTCGACATGCTCGACGGCGCGGTCGCCCGTGTCACCGGCAAGATCTCCAAGTTCGGCGCGTTCCTGGACTCCACCCTGGACCGGGTCGCGGACGCGGCGATCTTCTCCGGGCTGATGATCGGGCTGTACCGGGACGGGCAGCACGGCCTCGCCGGCGTCGCCCTGTTCTGCCTGGTCTCCGGGGTCGTGGTGTCGTACGCCAAGGCCCGGGCGGAGGGTCTCGGGTACACCTGCAACGTGGGGATCGCCGAGCGTTCCGAGCGCCTGCTCATCGCCCTGGTGGCGGCGGGCTTCGACGGCCTCGGCGTCCCCTACATCCTGGCGATCGCGCTGTGGGTGCTGGCGGTCCTCAGCACGGTCACGGTCGGGCAGCGGTTCGCGACGGTCTACGCCCAGGCGAAGGACGACCCGGCGCCGAAGCCCGCCGCGTCCGGCCCCGCCGCGGGGTCCGGCGCGTCCGCCGCGGGGAACGAAGAGGACGAGGAGAACGGCGAGAAGGCGCACGCGAAGGCGGGCCCGCAGCCGCGCCGCTGACCCCGCCGCGCCGAACGCCGTACCCGTGACCGGGCCGCGCCGCCGACCAGGCCGCGCCCAGGAGGGAGCCGTGCCCGTGACCGCGCCCGCAGGCGGCTCCGCGCCCGCGTCGCTGCGCGACGAGGTGATGGACGCCGCCTACGCGCTGGGCTGGACGGTCGTCCGCAAGATGCCCGAGGGCGCCGCCCGGCTGGTGTTCACCGCGGTCGCCGACCGCGCCTGGCAGGCCAACGGCGGCGGCGTCCGGCAGCTGGAGCGCAACCTGTGCCGCGTCCTCGGCAAGGACGCCGTGGACGACGAGGTCCGCGTCCTCAGCAAGCGCGTGCTGCGCTCCTACGCCCGCTACTGGCTGGAGGTGTTCCGGCTGCCCGAGTACGGCCGGGACCGGATCGTCGGCCGGATGCGGGTCACCGGCGAGAAGAAGATCTTCGCGAACCTGGAGGCCGGCCGCGGCGTGGTCCTCGCGCTGCCGCACATGGGCAACTACGAGCACGCCGGCGCCTGGCTCGCCGCCTGCGGGCACCCGTTCACCACCGTCGCCGAGCGGCTCAGGCCCGAGTCGCTGTTCGACCGGTTCGTGGAGTTCCGCGAGAGCCTCGGCATGGAGGTCCTCGCGCACACCGGCGCGTCCGCGTTCGGCCGGATGGCGCAGCGGCTGCGCGCCGGGCGGCCCGTCTGCCTGGTCGTCGACCGCGACCTCACCGCGAGCGGCGTCGACGTGGAGTTCTTCGGCGCCACCGCGCGGATGCCCGCGGTTTCCGCCGCGCTCGCGCTGCAGACCGGCGCCGCCCTCATTCCCGTGACACTCTGGTACGAGGGGAAGTACTGGGCGGCGCGCGTCCACGAGGAGGTCCAGGTCCCCGCCGAGGGCGCCAGACGGGAGAAGATCCAGACCATGACGCAGGAGGTCGCGCGGGTCTTCGAGGCGGGCATCGCCGCCCACCCGGAGGACTGGCACATGCTGCAGAAGGTCTGGGTGGACGACCTGGACCCGGCCGGGCCGGGAGAGGCGCGCCGGTGAACGTCGGCATCGTCTGCCCCTACACCTGGAACGTGCCGGGCGGCGTCCAGCAGCACATCCGCGACCTCGCCGAGGCGCTGATCGCGCTCGGGCACCGGGTGTCGGTGATGACGCCCGCCGACGACGACGCCGACCTGCCGCCCTACGCCGTCTCCGCCGGGCGCGCCGTCCCCGTCCCCTACAACGGGTCGGTGGCGCGGCTGGCGTTCGGGTTCCTGTCGTCGGCGCGCGTGCGCCGCTGGATCAACGAGGGCGGCTTCGACGTCCTGCACGTCCACGAGCCCGCCGCGCCGTCGCTCGGCCTGCTGGCGTGCTGGGCGGCGGACGGGCCGATCGTCGGCACCTTCCACGCCTCCTACGAGCGGTCCCGCGCGCTGTCGGTGACCGCGCCGATCCTGCGCAGCGCGCTGGAGAAGATCAACGGGCGGATCGCGGTGTCCGAGGCGGCCCGCACCAGCCTGGTCGAGCACCTCGGCGGCGACGCGGTGCTGATCCCGAACGGGGTCGCCACCGAGCGGTACGCGATGGCCGCCCCGCTGCCGGGCTGGCGGGGGCGCGCCGGCGGGCCGGGCGGCGGCGAGGCGCTCGGCTTCCTCGGCCGGATGGACGAGCCGCGCAAGGGCCTGCCGGTGCTGCTGCGCGCGTTCGAGATCCTCGGGCGCCGCCGCCCGGGCCTGCGGCTGCTGCTCGCCGGGCCCGGCGACGCCGACGACGTGGCCGCCCGCGTCTCCCCGGAGCTGCGCGACCGGGTGATCGTGCTCGGCATGGTGAGCGAGGAGGACAAGATCCGCGCCTACCACTCGGTGGACGCGTTCGTCGCGCCCAACCTCGGCGGCGAGAGTTTCGGCATCGTGCTCGCCGAGGCGATGTCGGCGGGCGCGCCGATCCTCGCCAGCGACATCGAGGCGTTCGACCGGGTGCTGCTCGGCGGCCGCGCCGGGGCGCTGTTCCCGGCGGGCGACCACGAGGCCCTCGCCGCCGCGGCCGCCGCGCTGCTCGACGACCCGGCCCGGCGCAAGCAGCTGTCCGCGGAGGCCCGCGCGGCCGTCCGCGCCTACGACTGGTCGTCGGTGGCCCGCGACGTGCTGCGGGTCTACGAGACGGTCGCGTACGCGGGCGCGGGCGTCGTCGAGTCCGGCTCCGGCGCCTGAGGACGGCCCGATGCTCTACCACTGGATCATCGACGTGCTGTTCTGGATCGCCGTCGTGTTCCTCGTCGGGGTGTACGTGTCGTGGCGCGCCACCCGGCTGGACCGGCTGCACGTCCGCGTCGAGACCGCGCGCGCCGCGCTGGACGCCGCGCTGGTGAGGCGGGCCGCCGCGGCGCTGGAGCTCGCGGCGTCCCGGCTGCTGGACCCGGCCGCGAGCCTGGTGCTGGCGACAGCTGCGCACGAGGCCCGGACCGCTGACGCCGACAACCGCGAGTTCGCCGAGAGCGATCTGTCGCGCGCGCTGCGGGCCGTGGCCGACCAGCCGGACTTCGCCGGCACGGTCGCGGGGGAGGGCGGCGACGGCACCGACGTGCTGGAGGAGCTGTCCTCGTCGGCCGCGAAGGTCGCCTACGCGCGCCGCTTCTACAACGACGCCGTCGCGCAGGCGCGGGCCGCGCGCCGCAAGCCGCTGATCCGCGTCCTGCCGCTGGCCGGCCGCGCGCCGCTGCCGGACTTCTTCGAGATCGACGACGACCCGCCCGGCATCTGACCTCCCGGCGCCCGCGCCGCCCTTTTGATCGCCGCGGGCGGGCCGCCGCGTACAGCGGACCGGGCGAACGCATCATGTCCGTTCGCTACCCTCGGGCAGATCGCCGCAAAGGGAGGGTTATGCGACACGCGTGGCACAGGACGGCACGGGGCAGGGCGGCCGTGGGACTCGGCGCCGCCGTGCTCGGCGCGGCCCTCGCGGCCTGCTCCGACTCGCACGGATCGGGTACCGCGGCGCCGCCGAGCGCGCACGGCGGCACGTCCTCCGGGACCCCCGCGCCGGCGACGCACCCGTTCAACGGGGGCACCACGGGGCTGAAGAACCCGGTCCTCGCCGTGAAGATCGAGAACACCAAGCCCGCGCTGCCCCAGGCGGGGGTGTCGGCCGCCGACATCGTCTACGTCGAGCAGGTGGAGGGCGGCGAGACCCGGCTGATGGCGGTGTACTCGTCCAAGCTGCCGAAGCGCGTCGGGCCGGTCCGCAGCGCCCGCATCTCCGACCTCCACATCCTCCCGCAGTTCGGGCATCCCGCCTTCGCGTTCTCCGGCGTGCAGAGCAAGATGAAGAAGTACATCCGCAAGGCGCCGGTGTACGACATCTCCCAGGAGAACGCGGGATCCGCCTACTCCCGCTCCAGCGCGAGGCGGATCCCCTACAACCTCTACGGCGACCCGAAGGCCCTGCTCAAGGACGCGCCCAAGGCGTCCGCGCCGCGCGACATCGGCTTCCGCTTCGGCCCCGCGCCCGAAGGCGGCAAGCCGACCGGTTCGTTCACAGCGAGATGGCCGGCGGCGACGATGGGCTTCACCTGGTCCGCCAAGCAGAAGCGATGGCTCGCCAGTTGGGGCGGAAAACCGGACACCGCGGCCGAAGGTGGACGGCTCGGCGGCGCCACGGTCGTCGTCCAGTACGCCAAGACGACCCGCTCCAAGTTCCACGACTTCCTCGGCAGCTACACCCCGCTGATCCAGACGACCGGCACTGGCCGCGCCACCGTGCTGCGCGACGGCAAGGCCTACGACGCCAAGTGGTCGCGCCCCTCGGAGACCTCCGGCACCACCTACACCACCGCCGACGGCAAGCCGATGACGTTCGCGCGCGGACAGGTCTGGGTGGTCCTGCTGAACGACGGCAAGCCCCACATTCCATAGCGCCGCGGGCGGCCGGTCAACGGCCAATTCCCGCCCATTGGCCTGCCCCCGCGGGGGCGTCGAAAGGCCCCGCTAGCAGGCAATATCATGGAAGGCGAACTGTCGTCCGCGCACGTGAGGAATGCCCGTGTCCACTTTGAATTCCGCCCCGGAGAACGCGCCCGAGACCGGCACCGCCCGCGTCAAGCGCGGCATGGCGGAGATGCTCAAGGGCGGCGTGATCATGGACGTCGTCACCCCCGAGCAGGCGAAGATCGCCGAGGACGCCGGTGCCGTCGCGGTGATGGCCCTGGAGCGGGTGCCCGCCGACATCCGCGCCGAGGGCGGCATCTCCCGGATGAGCGACCCCGACATGATCGACGGCATCATCAGCGCCGTCTCCATCCCGGTCATGGCCAAGGCCCGCATCGGCCACTTCGTCGAGGCGCAGGTGCTGCAGGCCCTCGGCGTCGACTACGTCGACGAGTCCGAGGTGCTCACCCCCGCCGACTACGAGAACCACATCGACAAGTGGGCGTTCACCGTCCCGTTCGTGTGCGGCGCCACCAACCTCGGCGAGGCGCTGCGCCGCATCACCGAGGGCGCGGCGATGATCCGCTCCAAGGGCGAGGCCGGCACCGGCGACGTCTCCAACGCCACCACGCACATGCGGCAGATCCGGCAGGAGATCCGCCGCCTCCAGTCGCTGCCCGAGGACGAGCTGTACGTCGCGGCCAAGGAGCTCCAGGCCCCGTACGAGCTGGTCAAGGAGGTCGCGCAGGCCGGCAAGCTGCCCGTGGTGCTGTTCACCGCCGGCGGCATCGCCACCCCCGCCGACGCCGCGATGATGATGCAGCTCGGCGCCGAGGGCGTGTTCGTCGGCTCCGGCATCTTCAAGTCCGGCAACCCGGCGCAGCGCGCCGAGGCGATCGTCAAGGCCACCACCTTCCACGACGACCCCGGCGTGATCGCCAAGGTGTCCCGCGGCCTCGGCGACGCCATGGTCGGCATCAACGTCGCCTCCCTCGGCGAGGACCAGAAGTTCGCCCACCGCGGCTGGTGACGCCCGGCCGTGCCCGAGCCGCGTGCCCGGATCGCGCGCCCGGCCGCCCGGTCCGATGACCGGGCGGTCAGGCGGGTGGCCCCCTCCCCGGCGCGGCGCCGGAGGGATTACGCTGGCGGCGCGGCCGGTGAGGGGCCGGGTCGCCGGGGCGGGCCCCCCGGAGACCGGGCGCCCCTGCGCGGTGCCCGGCCGCGGGAGGGGAGAGCATGGCTTGGTCCGTCGCGCTGGCGTGCGCGAGCGCGGGTGAACCCACCGAGGTGTTCCGGCCGGGCCTCGTGCCCGACCCCGGCGAGGCGGCGCGGATCGCGCGCGGCCTCTACCCGGCGGCCACCCTCACCGAGACCGGCGACACCGTCCTGGACTTCGCGCTCTGGCCGTACGAGGACGAGCTGTTCGTCGGCGCGTTCGAGCGGGCGCTGCTGCTGTGCGACCGGCGGTTGTTCTGCCTGGACGACGACGCCCGCCGGATCGCCGACACCGCGGCCGCCGCGCTGCCCGGCGCGTCCTGCGGCGTGCTGGTCCTGCACACGGTCATCCGCGGCTGCTGGTTCCGCTGGTACACCGACGGCGAGCTGCTCCGCGACGTGTTCGTCACCGCGGAGGACGGCGTCGTCGTCGACCAGGGGGAGCGGCTCCCCGCCGAGCGCCCGTTCTGGCGGGCCATCGACGCGGGCGCCCCGGACGTCCCGCTCCCGTTCGACCACGAGGAGTTCGGGCTCGCGCTCGCCGCTGCCCACATGTTCGGGCGCGGCATCGCCGACCGGGGCAAGGACGGCTTCCTGCCGCTGGAGCTCCCGCTCCGCCGCTTCAAGCACGCGTGATTTCGGCAAGCCAGGCCCGGGGTCCTCGCCTGGCGGCTCGGACCCCGACCTGTCTTGGGCGAGCGCGGCATCGCTTCGCGATCTTCCCGGGGAGGCTCGCCTCCGGCTTCGCCTCCCCGGTCAGGTCACGCGCTCGCGCGACGGCTCGGGTGCACGCGGCGGGTGCGGACACGCCCTAGGGGAAGATCCACCGCGTCCCGCCGTGTTGTACGAACGTCCACGGTTTTTGCCTATATCCGCGTCCGCGCGACCCTTGAGAGGTTCACCCACGTGACTGCTGCCGTACCGACGATCGGCGTCCTCGCCCTCCAGGGCGACGTGCGCGAGCACGCCCGCGCCCTGGAGCAGGCCGGCGCGCGCACCCTCAACGTGCGGCGCGCCGAGGAGCTCGACCAGGTCGACGGGCTCGTCCTGCCGGGCGGGGAGTCCACCACCATGTGGCGGCTGGCGCGCGCGTTCGAGCTGCTGGAGCCGCTGCGCAAGCGGATCGAGGGGGGACTGCCCGCCTACGGGTCCTGCGCCGGCATGATCATGCTGGCGGACCGGATCCGGGACGGCGTGGCGGGGCAGGAGACCGTCGGTGGCATCGACATGACCGTGCGGCGCAACGCGTTCGGCCGGCAGGTCGACTCGTTCGAGTCCGACGTGCCGCTGACCGGTATGGGGGACACGCCGTACCACGCCGTTTTCATCCGCGCACCCTGGGTGGAGTCCGTCGGCGACGCCGTCGAGGTCCTCGGACGCGCCGAGAGCGGCCCGAACGCCGGTAGGATCGTCGCCGTCCGCCAGGGTCGCCTCATGGCGACCTCCTTCCACCCGGAGCTGACGGGCGACTTCCGCGTGCACCACTACTTCGCCGATCTGGTGCGCCGGGCGATGCGCAAGGAGGATTGACTGAATGTCCGGCCATTCCAAATGGGCGACGACCAAGCACAAGAAGGCGGCCCTCGACGCCAAGCGGGGCAAGCTCTTCGCCAAGCTGATCAAGAACATCGAGGTGGCGGCCCGCACGGGCGGCGGCGACCCCGACGCCAACCCCACCCTGTACGACGCCATCTACAAGGCGAAGAAGAACTCCGTCCCCAACGACAACATCGAGCGCGCGCGCAAGCGCGGCGCCGGTGAGGAGGCCGGGGGCGCCGACTGGCAGAACATCACCTACGAGGGCTACGCCCCCGGCGGTGTCGCCGTGCTGATCGAGTGCCTGACCGACAACCGCAACCGCGCCGCGTCCGAGGTCCGGGTGGCCCTCACCCGCAACGGCGGCTCCCTCGCCGATCCCGGCTCGGTGTCGTACATGTTCAACCGCAAGGGCGTCGTGATCGTCCCGAAGGCGGGCACCAGCGAGGACGACGTGATGATGGCCGTCCTCGACGCCGGCGCGGAGGAGGTCAACGAGCTCGACGACGAGAACTTCGAGGTCGTCAGCGAGGCCGGCGACCTGGTCGCGGTCCGCACCGCGCTGGTCGAGGCCGGGATCGACTACGAGTCGGCCGAGAGCAAGTTCCTGCCGAGCGTGACCGTCCCGCTCGACGAGGACAACGCCAAGAAGGTCTTCCGCCTGCTGGACGCCCTCGAGGACTCCGACGACGTCCAGGACGTCTACGCCAACTTCGACGTCTCGGACGAAGTGATGGAGAAGATCGACGCCTGAGAGCCGCGTCGCACGCCGGGAACGCCGCCGCCGCCCGTGAGGGCGCGGCGGCGTTCGGCTTCCCGGTGCGTCCGCGCGATGGTCTACGGTCGGGATCATGGAGATCCGCGAGCTCACCCCCGAGGAGATGGAAGCCACCCGGGACATCCGCGCCCGTGCCTTCGGGCGGCTGACGGACGCGGAATGGGAGGCCGCGCTGCGCCGCAGCCGGCCGGTGCTGGCGGCGGGACGGCAGTTCGGCGGCTTCGACGGCGACCGGATCGTGGCGACCGGCCGCATCCACGACATGACGCAGTGGTGGCATGGGCGCGCGGTCTCCATGGGCGGCGTCAGCGGGATCACGGTCGCGCCGGAGGAGCGCGGGCGCGGGGTGGGCCGCCGCCTCATGACCGAGATGCTCGAGCGCTGCGCCGGGTTCGGGCACGCGGTGTCGATGCTGTATCCGGCGACGACGCGGATCTACCGGTCGCTCGGCTGGGAGCACGCCGGCGCCCAGCACAAGATCGAGCTTCCGGTGGAGGCGCTGCGCGGCATCGCCGCCGAGCGGGTGCCGGTCCGCCGCGCCGGGCCCGAGGACGCGGCGGAGGTCGCGGCGGTGGTCGGCCGCGCCCACGCGTCCGCCGGCGACTGCGGGCCGATCGGCTGGCACGAGTCGATGTGGCCGGGCTTCCTCGACGACCCCAACGAGTACTGCTATCTCGCCGAGGACGGGTTCCTCGCCTACCGCTGGGCCGAGGGGAACGCGGCGCTGGAGGTGATCCGGGCCGTGGCGGCCTCGGAGCGGACGCTGCGCGCGCTCTGGGCCATCGTGGGCTCCGGTTCCTCGACGGCGTCGACGGTGAAGGCCTGCATCTCGCCCATGGACCCGGTCCTGTGGCTGCCGGGGGAGCGGGAGAAGGAGACCGTCCGGCGCAGCCAGTGGATGCTGCGGGTGGTGGACGCGCCCGCCGCGATCGAGGCGCGCGGCTACCCCGAGGGGGTCGCCGTCACGGTCCCGCTGGAGATCGACGACCCGCAGCGGCCGGGCAACTCGGGCCACTGGCGCCTGGAGATCAAGGACGGCGAGGGGCGGCTGGAACGGTCCGGCGCGGACGCCGCCGCCGTCCGCATGGGTGCGCGGGGCCTGTCCGCCCTGTACGCGGGCGTACCGGTCGCCACCCTGCGCCGTGTGGGGCTGCTCGCCGGCGGGGACGCGGGGGCGCTCTCCGCCGCGTTCGCGGCCACGCCGTTCTCGCTCGACTACTTCTAGCGACTACTTCTAGCGGGACACGCCAGCCGCACGCGGACGATGTCATCCTGAGTTGGTAGCGTGTTCGGCCGAACAGATGATCGAAGGAGCGGCCGTGCGGGTGATGGGGGTGGACCCCGGGCTCACCCGGTGCGGGGTGGGGGTCGTCGAGGGCGCGCCCGGCAAGCGGCTGCAGCTGGTGCACGTGTCGGTGGTGCGGACCGACCCCGCCGAGGACCACGCGCTGCGGCTGCTCGGCGTCGAGCGGGGGATCGAGGCGCTGATGGACGAGCTGCGACCCGACGCCGTCGCCGTCGAGCGGGTGTTCTCCCAGCACAACGTCCGCACCGTGATGGGCACCGCGCAGGCCGCCGGCATCGCGATGCTGGCCGCCGCCCGCCGCGGCCTGCCGGTCGCGCTGCACACCCCGAGCGAGGCCAAGGCCGCCGTCACCGGCAACGGCCGCGCCGACAAGGCGCAGGTGACGACGATGGTCACCCGCCTGCTGAGCCTGGAGACCGCGCCGAAGCCCGCGGACGCCGCCGACGCGCTCGCGCTCGCGATCTGCCACGTGTGGCGCGGCAGCGCGCAGCGGCGGCTCGCGCGGGCGCAGGTCTCGCGGGTCGAGGAGCTGGCGCGGGCCGAGCGCGAGCGGCTGGCCGCCCGGAGCACCACCGCCCCTGGGGGCCGGAGCAGAGGAGGAAGCGTCCAGTGATCGCCTTCGTCAGCGGCCAGGTGGCCGCCGCCGGGCCGGACGGCGCGGTGATCGACGTGCACGGCGTCGGCCTGGCCGTGCAGTGCACGCCCGCGACCCTCGCGGGGCTGCGGGTCGGCGACCACGCGAAGGTGCCGACCTCGCTGGTCGTCCGGGAGGACTCGCTGACCCTGTTCGGGTTCGCCGACGACGACGAGCGGACGGTGTTCGAGCTCCTGCAGACCGCCAGCGGCGTCGGCCCCCGCCTCGCGCTGGCGATGCTCGCCGTGCACACCCCGAACGCGCTGCGCCGCGCCGTCGCCACCGAGGACCTGACCGCGCTGACCAAGGTGCCGGGGATCGGCAAGAAGGGCGCGCAGCGGATCGTCCTGGAGCTGAAGGACCGGCTCGGCGGGCCCGTCGGCGACGGCGCCGCCGAGGTGCGGGCGCCCGCCGCGGCCGAGGCGTGGCGCACCCAGGTCCAGATGGGCCTGATCAACCTCGGCTGGTCCGCCAAGGACGCCGACGCGGCCGTCGACGCCGTCGCCGCCGACCTCGACGGCGCCGAGGCGCCCCCGGTCGCGGCGCTGCTGAAGTCCGCGCTGAAGAAGCTCGCCAAGTGATGGAGGACGGCGAGCGGCTGGTCTCGGCGGACGCGGAGGGCGCCGAGGAGCAGGTGATCGAGGCGGCGCTGCGGCCGAAGAAGCTCGACGACTTCGTCGGGCAGGAGCGGGTCCGCGAGCAGCTGTCGCTGGTGCTGCGCGGGGCGCTGCGCCGCGGCCGCACGCCCGACCACGTGCTGCTGTCCGGCGGTCCCGGGCTCGGCAAGACGACCCTCGCCATGATCATCGCGGCGGAGCTGGGGCAGCCGCTGCGGATCTCCTCCGGTCCCGCGATCGAGCGCGCCGGGGACCTCGCGGCGGTGCTGTCCACCCTCGCCGAGGGCGAGGTGCTGTTCCTCGACGAGATCCACCGGCTGGCGCGGCCCGCCGAGGAGATGCTCTACATGGCGATGGAGGACTTCCGGGTCGACGTCGTCGTGGGCAAGGGGCCGGGCGCGACCGCGATCCCCCTCGACATCGCGCCGTTCACGCTGGTCGGCGCGACGACCCGGGCGGGCATGCTGCCGGGGCCGCTGCGCGACCGGTTCGGGTTCGTCGCGCACATGGACTTCTACGAGCCCGCCGAGCTGGAGGTGATCGTCCGGCGGTCGGCGCGGCTGCTGGACGTGGAGATCACCGACGACGGCGCCGCCGAGGTCGCCGGGCGGTCCCGGGGGACGCCCCGGATCGCCAACCGGCTGCTGCGCCGCGTCCGCGACTACGCCGAGGTCCGCGCCGACGGCGTGATCACGCGGGAGCTGGCGAAGGCCGCCCTGCGACTCTACGAGGTGGACGAGCGTGGTCTGGACCGGCTCGACCGGGCCGTCCTGGAGTCGCTGATGCGCAAGTTCGGCGGGGGGCCGGTGGGGCTGTCGACGCTGGCGGTGTCCGTGGGGGAGGAGCCCGAGACGGTGGAGGTCGTCGCCGAGCCGTTCCTCGTCCGGCAGGGCCTGCTGGCCCGGACGCCCCGCGGCCGCATCGCGACGCCCGCCGCGTGGGCGCATCTCGGCATCGCTCAACCGGCCGCGTCGCCCATGGCCGGTACGCTGTTCGAGGTGGACGACGGCGCCGATCGGCCCGAATAGTGATCATGTTGTAACGGGATGGGAACTTCCCGGCGTCGCGGATCGTCACGTCGTTGCCGGGGTCTCGCGTACTCTCTAGACTCCGGGACTTGGTTCCACCGTCTCCAGCCCGCGTTCCCCATGGGGTGGCCGATCCGGTCACAGGCTGGGCAAACCACATCGGAAGGATGCCCCAGTAATGGGCAGCGACATGATTTTGGCGGCTTCGTCCGGCGGCAGCGGGGGCTTCAACCTGCTGCTGCTCCTCGCCGTCCCCGTGGTGTTCTACTTCCTGCTCATCCGGCCGCAGAGCAAGCGGCGCAAGGAGCAGATGCAGATGCAGAGCGCCATGGAACCGGGAGCCCGGGTGCTGACCACCAGCGGCATCCGCGCCACCGTGGTCTCCGTCGACGACGACGGTCTCCTGCTGGAGATCGCGCCGGGCGTCGAGGTCCACTTCGTCAAGCAGGCCGTCATGCAGGTCCTCAAGGACGACGAGCCCGAGGAGCTGGACGACGAGGCCGACGACGACGAGCTCGAGGCGGACGAGGACGGCGAGCGCGTCGACCTGTCCAAGGACGAGCCGTCCGAGGTGGACCTGTCCAAGGACGCCGGCGGCGCCGCCGGCGCGGCGGACCTCGACGACGAGGACGAGGCCGGGGAGTCCAAGCCCAAGGCGAAGGCCAAGGCCGGGGAGAAGCCCTCGGCCTGACGCGCCTCCGGCAACGACTCAAGGACGGGAAGAAAACGACCAGTGGCCTCGCCTAGCAACGTTCCCAAGCCCGGGCGCACGCTCTTCGCGCTCTTCGCGGTCATCGCGATCCTGGCCGGCGTAGCGCTCCTGCAGGGGCAGACCAAGCCGAAGCTCGGCCTGGACCTCGCGGGCGGGACGACCGTCACGCTCACCGCCAAGACCGAGAAGGGCAAGAACCCGCCGTCCGGCCTGATGGACCAGGCCGTCAAGATCATGACGCAGCGGGTCAACGGTCTGGGCGTGTCCGACGCCGAGGTCGCCAAGCAGGGCAGCAACAACATCGTGGTGAACGTGCCCGGCGAGGGGCAGAGCCGCGTCGTGGGGCTGATCGGCACGACCGCCAAGCTGCAGTTCCGGCAGGTGTTCGCCTACGCCGACGGCAAGCCCACGGCGGGCGGGGCGACGCCCTCCCCGTCGGCGAGCCCGTCCGGCACGGCGAGCCCGTCCGGCAAGCCGACGACGAAGCCGTCGGGGTCGGCGTCGCCGTCCGCGTCCGCCACGCCGCGCAAGCGTGCGGTGTCGGACGCGCTGGCGGCGCCGACGCCGAACCCGTCCGGGTCCGGCTCGCCGTCGCCGTCGGCCTCCCCGTCGGCGTCGCCGTCCTCGCCGCTGGTGTCGCCGTCCACCGGCACCGGCACCCAGACCTACCCGGGCGTCACCGACAAGGCGGTCATCCAGCAGTTCGAGTCGCTGGACTGCTACAACGGCGACCGGCACGCGCCGGGCGCCAACGACCCCAAGCGCAAGTTCGTCGCGGCATGCGCGCAGAAGGTCGAGAACGGCCAGGTCGGCAAGTACATCCTCGGCCCGGTCCGGGTGCTCGGCGAGAACGTCAAGAGCGCGACCGCGATGCCGCCGAACTCCCAGCAGGGCCAGGCGAGCTGGTCGGTGTCGCTGAAGTTCGACGGCAAGGGCGCCAAGCAGTTCGGCGACGTCACCACCGACGCGTCCAAGGCCTACCAGAGCGACTCGTCGTCGCCGCAGGCGCAGGTCGCGATCGTGCTGGACGGCCAGGTCGTCTCCGCGCCGCAGATCAACCAGGGCGCGATCACCGGCGGCAGCGCCAGCATCGACGGCCCCGCCGACAGCTTCACCCAGCAGTACGCGACCGACCTCGCCAACGTGCTGAAGTACGGGGCGCTGCCGCTGGAGTTCAAGCAGAGCTCCATCGACGAGGTGTCGTCCACGCTGGGCTCCGACCAGCTGACCGGCGGCCTCATCGCCGGCGCGATCGGCCTCGGCCTGGTCGTCGTCTACTGCCTGCTGTACTACCGGGGCCTCGGCCTCGTCGCGGTGTCCAGCCTGATCGTCGCGTCGATCATCACCTACGAGGCGGTGGTGATCCTCGGCGAGGGGATGGGCTTCCGGCTCTCGCTGCCGCACATCATCGGCCTGATCGTGTCGATCGGCATCACCGCCGACTCGTTCATCGTCTACTTCGAGCGGCTGCGGGACGAGCTGAGAGCGGGCCGCCGGCTGCGCTCGTCGGTGGAGAACGCCTGGAAGCGGGCGCGGCGCACCATCCTGGTCGCCGACGCCGTGACGTTCCTGGCCGCCGTGGTGCTGTACTTCCTCGCGGTCGGCGGCGTCGCCGGGTTCGCGTTCGCGATGGGCCTGACGACCCTGATCGACATCGTGGTGGTGTTCTTCTTCACCAAGCCGCTGGTGGCCCTGCTGTCGCGGACGAAGTTCTTCGGCCGCGGGCATCCGATGTCCGGGCTGGACGCCAAGCGGCTGCGCCGCAACCCGCAGGACGCCGACGGCGTCGCCGCCCGCAAGACGAGCCAGGAGGCCTGAGCCATGGGGCTGCGCGCGGTCATCTCCCGGATCTACCGGGGTGAGATCAGCGCCGACATCGTCGGCAAGCCGAAGATCTGGTACTCGCTGTCCGGGGCGCTGCTGATCCTGTCGATCGCGGGGCTGCTGATCCAGGGCCTCAACTTCGGCGTGGAGTTCAAGGGCGGCTCGGTCTTCACCTTCAAGGCGCCGAGCTCCTCGATCGAGCAGGTGCGCGGCGCCGCGACCGACGGCGGCGCGCACGACCCGATCGTGCAGAAGGCCGGCGACGACTGGCGGGTCACCACCCAGAGCCTGTCCTCGGACCAGGTGACCCAGGTCAAGTCGACCATCACCAAGGAGCTGAAGGTCCCGGCCAGCAAGGTCAGCACCCAGGTGGTCGGCGCCTCGTGGGGCGGGGAGATCCAGAAGAAGGCGTGGCAGGCGCTCATCGTCTTCATGATCCTGATCATCGGCTACCTGTCGGTGGCGTTCGAGTGGCGGATGGCGGTCGCCGCCGTCGTCGCCCTCGCGCACGACCTGATCATCACGGCGGGCGTGTACGCCTGGTCCGGGTTCGAGGTCACGCCCGCGACGCTGCTGGGGTTCCTGACGATCCTCGGGTACTCGCTGTACGACGCGGTGGTCGTCTTCGACATGATCAAGGAGGTCACCAAGCCGCTCGGCCCGACCTCCAGGACGACCTACAGCGAGGCGGCGAACCAGGCGCTCAGCAGCACGCTGGTCCGGTCGCTGAACACCTCGCTGGTCGCGATCCTGCCGGTCGGCGCGATCCTGTTCATCGGCACCACGCTGTTCGGCGCGGGCACGCTGAAGGACCTGTCGCTCGCGCTGTTCGTCGGCATGATCATCGGTACGTACTCCTCGCTGTGCGTGGCGACGCCGCTGCTGGTGCAGCTCAAGGAGCGCGAGCCGAAGTACAAGCAGATCCGCGCGAACATCGCCCGCCGCGAGCAGAGCGCCAAGCGGCAGGCCAGGAGCGCGAAGGTCAAGGCCGCGACCGGGGCGTCCGGCGACACGTCCTCCGGCGATACGGCGTCCGGCGACGAGCCGGACGACGACGGCGACGACGACGCGCCGGCCTCCGGGACCCTGCCGTCCGGCGTGACCGTCCGGAAGGTCGTGCAGACGGGGCCGCGGCAGCAACCGCGCCGCGGCACCCGCCAGCAGCGCCGCGGCGGCAAGTAGAGCGAGACGCGCCGTGCCCGCGCCGGTCACCCACCGTGGTGACGGGCGCGGGCACGGCGCGGTCATGAGCGGGATCACGTGGGATTCGTCACAGGGAGTGAAACGGTGGACCTCGGCAAGCTGATCCAGGAGCGGATCCGCGACGTGGACGACTACCCGAAGCCGGGCGTGGTGTTCAAGGACATCACCCCGCTGCTGGCCGACCACGTGGCGTTCGCCGGCGTCGTCGACGCGATCGTCAACCACCACGGCCGCGGCACCGTCGACAAGATCGTCGGGATCGAGGCGCGCGGCTTCATCCTCGCCGCGCCGGTCGCCTACCACTTCGGCGCGGGGTTCGTCCCGGTGCGCAAAAAGGGGAAGCTGCCGTCGCGGACGCACGAGGAGACCTATGATCTCGAGTACGGGACCGAGACGATCGAGATCCACGTCGACGCCTTCGAGCCCGGCGACCGGGTGCTGATCGTCGACGACGTGCTGGCCACCGGCGGGACGGCCCGGGCCGCCGCCGAACTGGTCCGGCGCGGCGGCGGCGAGGTCGTCGGCCTGTCGGTCCTGCTGGAGCTGTCGTTCCTGCACGGGCGCGGCAAGCTGGGGAATCTGGACGTCCATTCATTGGTTACGGTCTAGGACGAAATGCCCGGCGGATACACTGGCCACCAGGGTTCCGCCGGGGACGGGTGCGTTCCCGCCGGCGCGGAGACGGCGCCCGCGAGGGCTGAGGAGGCTGGGTGCGCGGTGAGGTGGTATCGACCGGAGCGGTGACCGACGCCGCCGTGGACGCCGCGGACGAGACCCGCCGTGAGCGGGACGCCGCGGAGTCCGCAGAGCGGACGGGTGCGCCCACCGCCGCGGAGCGACGCCCCGCCGACGAGCCCGCCGCCCGCCCGCGCGCCACCGCCCAGGACCCGTCCACCGGATCACCGCCCGCAGGATCACCGTCCACCGGATCATCGTCATCCGGATCATCGGCGGCGGCTGGATCGCCGCCCGCCGAGGCGCCCGCCGACGAGACGCCCGCCGACGAGGCGTCCGGCGCGGCGCCCGCGCAGCGGCCCGGCACCGAGGCCCCGAAGGACGCCACCGCCCCGCCGTCGTCCGGATCGTCCGCGGCGAAACCGTCCGCGCCGAAACGGGCGGCGTCGAGACCGTCCGCCGCGAAACCGTCCGCGCCGCGAACGACCGCGGAGAAGCCGCAGGCCACGGCGCCCCCCGCCGGCGGGGCCGCCGGAACGCCGGCCGCGGCGGCCCGCCCCGTCCAGGGGCCGGCGACGCCGCCGGCGCCCGCCGCCCCGGGAGCCACGCCCTCCGATGCCCAGTCCAGGCCGACGCCGGCCGCGATCCCACCGTCCGCCGCCCGGGTGCGCCGCAGGCTCGCCAGGCTGGGCGCCCAGCGGGGTCCCGCTATGAACCCGGTACTCGAACCGCTCATCAAGACCGTCCGCAACACCCACCCCAAAGCGGACCTGCGGCTGATCGAGCGCGCCTACGACGTCGCCGCGCACTACCACCGCGACCAGAAGCGCAAGAGCGGCGACCCGTACATCACGCACCCGCTCGCCGTCGCGACCATCCTCGCCGAGCTCGGCATGAACACCGAGACGCTCTGCGCCGCGCTGCTGCACGACACCGTCGAGGACACCGAGTACACCCTCGAGGAGCTGCGCGCCGACTTCGGCGACGAGATCGCCGCGCTCGTCGACGGCGTCACCAAGCTCGACAAGGTCAAGTACGGCGAGGCCGCCGAGGCCGAGACCGTCCGCAAGATGGTCGTCGCGATGTCCCGCGACATCCGCGTCCTGGTGATCAAGCTCGGCGACCGGCTGCACAACATGCGGACGCTGCGCTACATGCCGCGGCACAAGCAGGAGAAGAAGGCCCGCGAGACCCTCGAGGTGTTCGCGCCGCTCGCGCACCGCCTCGGGATGAACACGCTGAAGTGGGAGCTGGAGGACCTCGCGTTCGCCACGATGTACCCCAAGCGGTTCGACGAGATCGCCCGCCTGGTGTCCGAGCGCGCCCCGCGCCGCGACGTCTACCTGCAGGAAGTGATCGAGAACGTCTCCACCGACCTGCGCGAGGCCCGGATCAAGGCCACCGTGACCGGCCGGCCGAAGCACTACTACTCGATCTACCAGAAGATGATCGCCCGCGACGTCAGCTTCGACGACATCTACGACCTGGTCGGCATCCGGGTCCTCGTCGACAGCGTCCGCGACTGCTACGCCGCCCTCGGCTCGATCCACGCGCGATGGAACCCGGTCCCCGGCCGGTTCAAGGACTACATCGCGATGCCGAAGTTCAACATGTACCAGTCGCTGCACACCACGGTGATCGGCCCCGAGGGCAAGCCCGTGGAGCTGCAGATCCGTACCTGGGGCATGCACCGCCGCGCCGAGTACGGCGTCGCCGCGCACTGGAAGTACAAGGAGGAGACGGTCGGCGGCCGCAAGGCCGGCGACATGCAGTGGCTCCGCCAGCTCCTCGACTGGCAGAAGGAGACCGCCGACCCGGCCGAGTTCCTGGAGTCGCTCCGCTTCGACCTGTCGGTCTCCGAAGTGTTCGTGTTCACCCCGAAGGGCGACGTCATCGCGCTGCCGCAGGGCGCGACCCCCGTCGACTTCGCGTACGCGATCCACACCGAGGTCGGGCACCGATGTATCGGCGCCCGCGTGAACGGCCGCCTCGTCCCCCTCGAATCGACCCTCGACAACGGTGACACCGTCGAGGTCTTCACCTCCAAGTCGCAGGACGCCGGCCCGAGCCGCGACTGGCTCGGCTTCGTCAAGTCCGCCCGCGCCCGCAACAAGATCAAGCACTGGTTCTCCAAGGAGCGCCGCGACACCGCGATCGAGTCCGGCAAGGACTCCATCGCCCGCGCGATGCGCAAGCAGAACATGCCGCTGCAGCGGATGATGTCCGGGGAGGCGCTGCTCGCCCTCGCCCGCGACATGCGCTACACCGACGTGTCGTCGCTGTACGCGGCGGTCGGCGAGGGCCACGTGTCCGCGCAGACCGTCGTCCAGCGCCTCGTCGACGCCCTCGGCGGCGTGGAGAGCGCCGAGGAGGACCTCGCCGAGATCGCGCTGCCGACCCGCCGCAAGCGGAGCCGTCCCGCCGGCGACCCCGGCGTCGTCGTCGCCGACGACCCCGACGTGTGGGTCCGCCTCTCGCGCTGCTGCACCCCGGTGCCCGGCGACGACATCGTCGGCTTCGTCACCCGCGGCCACGGCGTGTCCGTCCACCGGGCCGACTGCGCGAACGTCGCCAGCCTGAAGTCCCAGCCGGACCGGCTGATCGACGTCAAGTGGTCCCCGGGCGAGGACTCGGTCTTCCTCGTCGCGATCCAGGTCGAGGCCCTCGACCGCCCGCGCCTGCTGTCGGACGTGACGCGCGTCCTGTCCGACCAGCACGTCAACATCCTGTCGGCGTCCGTCACCACCACCCGCGACCGCGTCGCCGTCTCCCGCTTCACCTTCGAGATGGGCGACCCGAAGCACCTCGGCCACGTCCTCAAGGCCGTCCGCTCCATCGACGGCGTCTACGACGTCTACCGCGTCACCAGCGGCGCCACCCGCTGACCTCAACGAGAAGGCGACCTCCGCTCCGCCGGCGCTCCGCTGCGGCCGCCGGAGGAGCGGCGGCCTCCTGCGTGCGCGGCGGCGGTCTCCTGCGCGCGGTGTCGGCGGCCGGCAACGGCGAAGGGCGGTCACCGCGGTGCGCGGTGGCCGCCCTTCGGGGTTCTGCCGGTCAGCTGTCGGCGGGGGCGTCTTCGGGGATGACGTCGACGCCGGCCTCCTTGCGCTGCGCCGGGGTGATCGTGGTCGGCGCCGCGGTCAGCGGGTCCAGGCCGGACGCGGCCTTCGGGAAGGCGATCACGTCGCGGATGGTGTCGCCGCCCGCCAGCAGCATGACGGTGCGGTCCCAGCCGAACGCGATGCCGCCGTGCGGCGGCGGGCCGAACTTGAACGCCTCCAGCAGGAAGCCGAACTGCGACTCGGCCTCCTCCTTCGACAGCCCGAGCACGTCGAACACGCGCTGCTGCATCTCGGCGCGGTGGATACGGATGGAGCCGCCGCCGATCTCGTTGCCGTTCAGGACGAGGTCGTAGGCGTCGGCGAGCGCGGAGCCCGGGTCCTCGTGGAAGGTGTCGGCGAACTCCGGCTTCGGCGCGGTGAACGGGTGGTGCACCGACGTCCAGCCGATCTGCTCGCCCTTGTCGTTCTCGACGGGCTCGAAGATCGGGGCGTCGACCACCCAGACGAAGTTCCACGCCGACTCGTCGATCAGGCCGCGGCGGCGGCCGATCTCCAGGCGGGCCGCGCCGAGCAGCTCCTGCGTGGCGTGCCGCTTGCCGGCGCCGAAGAAGATCGCGTCGCCGGGGGACGCGCCGGTCTTCGCGGCGAGCCCCTCCTTCTCGGTGTCGGAGAGGTTCTTCGCGACGGGGCCGCCGAGCGTGCCGTCCTCCTGGACGAGGACGTACGCGAGGCCGCGGGCGCCGCGGGCCTTCGCCCAGTCCTGCCAGGCGTCCAGCTCCTTGCGGGTCTGGGCCCCGCCGCCCGGCATCACGACCGCGCCGACGTACGGGGCCTGGAACACCCGGAACGAGGTGCCGGCGAAGTACTCGGTCATGTCGGTCAGCTCGAGGCCGAACCGCAGGTCGGGCTTGTCGGAGCCGTACCGGGCCATCGCGTCGGCGTAGGTGATGTGGGGGATCGGCCGGGGGATCTCGTACCCGGCGATCTCCTTCCACAGCCGCGCGACGAGGTCCTCGCCGACCTTCAGGACGTCGTCCTGGTCGACGAACGACATCTCGATGTCGATCTGGGTGAACTCCGGCTGCCGGTCGGCGCGGAAGTCCTCGTCCCGGTAGCAGCGGGCGATCTGGTAGTAGCGCTCCAGGCCGCCGACCATGAGGAGCTGCTTGAACAGCTGCGGCGACTGCGGCAGCGCGTACCAGTGGCCGGGCTTGAGCCGGACGGGCACGAGGAAGTCGCGGGCGCCCTCGGGGGTGGAGCGGGTCAGCGTCGGGGTCTCGACGTTGACGAAGCCGTGCTCGCGCATGACCTCGTGGGTGAGGAAGGACGCCTCGGAGCGGATCCGCATCGCCCGCGCGACGGCGTCGCGGCGGATGTCGAGGTACCGGTACTTGAGCCGGATCTCCTCGTTGACGTTGACGTCGCCCTCGATCGGGAACGGCAGCGGCGCCGACTCCGACAGCACCTGGATGTCGGTGGCGGCGACCTCGATCTCGCCGGTCGGCAGCTCGGGGTTCTCGTTGCCCTCGGGCCGGACCCGGACCTCGCCGACGACCTTCACGCAGAACTCCGAGCGCAGGTCGTGCGCCGCCTCGTCCTCGCGGAAGACGACCTGCGCGGTGCCGGACGCGTCGCGCAGGTCGATGAACGTGACGCCGCCGTGGTCGCGGCGGCGGCCGACCCAGCCGGCCAGCGTGACCTGCTGCCCGGCGTGCTCCTTGCGGAGCGTGCCCGCCTCGTGGGTGCGGATCATTTCCGAAGCCTTTCCTTCAACGTCGTGGTGAGGTCGGTGAGGGGGACGGCGTTCTGCTCGCCCTCGGCCAGGTCCTTGACCTGGGCGACGCCGCCGGTGATATCTCGCTCACCGAGGATCACGGCGTACCGGGCGCCCGACCGGTCGGCGTCCTTCATGGCGCCCTTCAGCTTCTTTCCGCCGAACGCCATGTCGGCGGCGATCCCGGCCCGGCGCAGCTCGTCGACCAGGGTGAACAGCCGGCGTTCGGCGGTGTCGCCGAGCGCGACCCCGAACACCTCGCAGCGCGGCTTCGCGGCGAACGCGACGGCCTCGCCCTCGCCTTCCGCCGACTCGGCCTCCAGCGCGAGGATCGTCCGGTCGAGGCCGAGGCCGAACCCGATGCCGGGCAGCGGCGGGCCGCCGATGTCCTCCGACAGGCCGTCGTAGCGTCCGCCGCCGCCGATGCCGGACTGCGCGCCGAGCAGCGGGTGGTCGAACTCGTACGTGGTGCGGGTGTAGTAGTCGAGGCCGCGGACGAGGGTGGGGGTGTCCTCCCAGGCGATGCCGAGGTCGGACAGCAGCTCCCGGACCCGGTCGTGGTAGGCCTTGCAGTCCGGGCACAGGTGGTCGGCCATCAGCGGCGCGTCCGCGAGCTGCGCCCTCACCTGAGGGCGCTTGTCGTCCAGGACGCGCAGCGGGTTGATCTCGACGCGGGCGCGGGTGTCATCGTCCAGATCGAGCCTGCGCAGGAAGTCCTGCAGCAGCGCCCGGTAGGCGGGACGGCACTCCTTGCAGCCGAGCGAGTTCAGCAGCAGCCGCACCTGCGTCAGGCCGAGCGAGCGGTACCAGTTCGCGGCGATCGCGATCGTCTCGGCGTCGACCTGCGGGTCCTCGGTGCCGATCGCCTCCAGGTCGAGCTGGTAGAACTGCCGGTACCGGCCCTGCTGCGGGCGCTCGGCGCGGAACGCGGGCCCGCTCGTCCACACCTTCACCGGCAGCGCGCCCTTGTGCAGGTTGTTCTCCAGGACGGCCCGCAGCACCGACGCGGTGAACTCCGGCCGCAGCGTCAGCGACCGGCCGCCCCGGTCCTCGAAGGTGTACATCTCCTTCGACACCACGTCGGTGGACTCCCCGACGCCCCGCCGGAACAGGTTCGTGTCCTCGAAGACGGCCAGCTCCAGGTAGCCGTAGCCGGCCAGCCGCGCCTGCTCGGCGAACGCCTCGCGGATGGCGTAGAAGAGGTCCGCGCGCGGCGGAACGTACTCACTGACCCCCTTGGGGGCCCGGAAACTCGAACTCATGATCTTTTCGGCTCAGAATCCCTTGTTGGGCCCGCCGGCGGGCTTCAGCTCGGCCAGGAACGGGTTGGTCGCGCGCTCGCGGCCGATTGTGGTCTGGGTGCCGTGCCCCGGCAGGACGGCCGTCTCGTCCGGCATGGACAGGCACACCCGGGACAGGCTCGCGAGGATCTCCTCGTAGGAGCCGCCCGGCAGGTCGGTACGGCCGATCGACCCGGCGAACAGCAGGTCGCCGGTGAACATCACGTCCGGCAGCTCCTGCGTCTTCGGCGTGCGGAAGGTCACCGACCCGGGCGTGTGGCCGGGCGCGTGGTCGACGGTGAAGCTGAGCCCCGCCAGCTCCAGCACGGCGCCGTCCGCCAGCTCCCGCACGTCGTCCGGCTCGGTCAGCTCCAGGCCCCCGAACAGCTGCTGCCCGGGGCCGAGGGACAGGCCCTTGGCCGGGTCGGTGAGCAGGTCGCGGTCGTCCGGATGGATGTAGGCCGGGACGTCCTTGGCGCCGCACACCGGCGCCACCGACCACACGTGGTCGATATGGCCGTGCGTCAGCAGCACCGCGACCGGCTTCAGCCGGTGCTCGCGCAGGATCTCCTCGATCCCGGCCTCGGCGTCCTGGCCCGGATCGACGATGACGCACTCCTCGCCCGCGGCGGGCGCCACGACATAGCAGTTCGCGGCGAACGATCCAGCGGGGAACCCGGCGACGAGCACGGTCGTCCTTCCTTAGAACCATCTCGGGTGGGCTTGTCCGAGCGTACCGGCGCGGCCGCGGCCATCGCGAACGAGATAGGCCGATCGCCGTGTCGCGCGGCGGTCCGCGGCGGTCCGCGGCGGTCCGCGGCGGATCGGGCGAGGCGGCCCCGGGCCGTCGCGGCTTCCTCCACGTTCGTTCAGGCTGGAGTCCGGCCGGGGCTCGGGTGCCGCTACTATGCGCTGCACGTTCACCTGATCACAGCGGAAGGGCAGGCACGTGGCGGGGAAGGACCGCAAGAAGCAGCTCGCTCGGCAGCGCTACGAGCGGCAGCAGCAGGCGCTGGCGCAAGCGGCCGCCAAGGCCCGCCGCGTCAAGATCATCAGCTCCGCGGTGGCGGTGGCGGTCGTCGTGGTGGGCGGCGCCGCGGTCGTCGTGTTCACCGGCAAGGACGACAAGTCCAAGGCCGACGGGCTCCACTGCGCCTACAACCCCGCGGGCCAGCCCGTGGGCAAGGTCAAGGACCTCGGCACGCCGCCGAAGAAGCCCGCCTACAAGGGCACCGTCCAGGCCACGGTGAAGACGAACCAGGGCGACGTCGTCATGGCCCTGGACGCCAAGGCCGCGCCCTGCACCGTGGGGTCGTTCGTCTACCTCGCCCAGAAGGGCTTCTACGACGACAGCCCGTGCCACCGGCTGACCAGTGGCGGCCTGAACGTCCTGCAGTGCGGCGACCCGTCCGGCAAGGGCACCGGCGGGCCCGGGTACGAGTACGCCAACGAGAACACGGCGAACGCCAAGTACACCGCCGGGACGCTGGCCATGGCGAACTCGGGGCCCGACACCAACGGCAGCCAGTTCTTCCTGGTCTACAAGGACTCGCAGCTCCAGCCCGACTACTCGGTGTTCGGCAAGATCACCAAGGGGCTGGACGTCCTGCAGAAGATCGCCGCCGCGGGCTCCGACCCCGCGGGCGACGGGAAGCCCAAGAAGAAGGTCACGATCCAGGACGTCACGATCGCCCCGGTTTAGGCGATCGGGATACTAAGGTGTGGAGGGTCCGGAGGCCGTGAGCCCGATCGGACCTGCGATTCAGGAGGCAAGGGTGTCCAGCGCGACCGATCCCTGGGGCCGGGTGGACGAGGACGGCACCGTCTATGTCAGGACGTCCGGCGGCGAACGCGTCGTCGGTTCCTGGCAGGCCGGCGCGCCCGAAGAGGCCCTGGCCTACTTCAAGCGCAAGTACGACGCGCTCGCCACCGAGATCGGCCTGCTCGAACAGCGCGTCCGCACCACCGACCTGCAGCCCGCGCAGGCCCAGCACAGCATCGCCCGGCTGCGCGAGGCCGTCGGCGAGGCGCACGCCGTCGGCGACCTCGACGCGCTCGCCCGCCGGCTCGACGGCCTGACCGAGCAGGTCGGCCGGCGCCGCGAGGAGGTCAAGGCCCAGCGCGAGCAGCACCGGCACGAGGCCCGCGAGGTCAAGGAGCGCATCGTCGCCGAGGCCGAGCGGATCGCCGCCGAGGAGACGCACTGGAAGAACGGCGGCGAGCGGCTCCGCCAGCTCGTCGAGGAGTGGAAGGCCGCCGACCGCATCGACCGGCCCACCGAGACCGCGCTGTGGAAGCGGCTCTCCTCGGCCCGCAACGCCTTCACCAAGCGCCGCAAGGTCTACTTCGCGACCCTGGACGACCAGCGCGAGGAGGCCCGCCGGGAGAAGGAGCGCCTCGTCGCCGAGGCCGAGGCGATGCGGGAGTCGACCGACTGGGGCGAGACCGCCGCCGCCTACCGCGACCTCATGCGCCGCTGGAAGCTCGCCGGCCGCGCCTCCCGCGACGCCGAAGAGGACCTGTGGGCCCGCTTCAAGGGTGCCCAGGACACCTTCTTCCAGGCCCGCAGCGCCGCGTTCGCCGAGCGCGACGCCGAGTTCCGCGGCAACGCCGAGGAGAAGGAGAAGATCCTCGCCGAGGCCGAGCGGCTGCTGCCCGTCCGGGACGTCCGGCAGGCCCGCCAGGCGCTGCGCGCGATCCAGGAGCGCTGGGAGGCCGCCGGCATGGTGCCCCGCGACCAGCGCGACCGCCTCGAGGGCCGGCTCCGCAAGATCGAGGAGGCCGTGCGGACCGCCGAGGAGTCGGAGTGGCGCCGCACCAACCCCGAGGCCCGCGCCCGCGCCGAGGCCACCGTCAACCAGCTGCGCAGCTCCATCGACCAGCTGGAGAAGCGCCTGGACAAGGCCCGCGCCGCCGGCCGCGACAAGGACGTCAAGGACGCCGAGGAGGCCCTCGGCGCCCGCCGCGCCTGGCTCGAGGAGGCCGAGCGGACGCTCGCCGAATTCAGCTGATTTTCCCAGGGGGGCGACCCCCTGGAACCCCCGTTGCGACGGGCAAGGCGTTTCCCGCTCCGCTGGCGCTCCGCGTGAAACGCCTTGCCCGTCGTCGGGCATGCCCGCTGCGCTCGCTGCACTCGCTCCGCGGGCCTGCCCGTGGCCGTGGCTGAGGTCCGGCCTCCCGTCGGCGGTTCAGCCGGCTCTTCGGGACCGAGTTCGAACCGGCTCTTCCGTCAGGTGATCGGCCTGCCGAGGAAGGCGAGGAGGCGGGTCTGCTCGTCGGCGCCCTGGGGGGCGGGGAGCTGGGGGGCCAGCTGGCCCGCGGTGCGGAGGTCGGCGGCGATCATGTGGGCGGTCGCGAGCGCGTGGTGCACGAGGTCGGGGTCCAGCCGGGTCGGCTGGCCGGTGGCGCGGGCCAGGTCCCAGGCGTGCACCAGCGGCTCCAGGATGTAGCCCTGCAGGTAGTCGCCCAGCGGCAGCCGGCCGAGCGCGCCGACCGGGACCGGGCGGCTCAGCCCGTCCGGGGTCAGCGCCGCGGCGGCCTCCTTGCGGGCCGTCCGCCACGCGGCGAGGGCGTCCCCCGGCACGAAGCGCGCCGGGTCGGTGGCGACGTCCGGCGCGGGCTCCCCGGTCGCCAGCGACCGGACCAGGTACTGCCCGCCGGTGACGTGGCCGGCGACGTCCCGCGCCGTCCAGCCGTCGCAGGGCGAGGGGGCGTCCCAGGCGTCCCCGGGGACGCCGGCCAGCAGACCTTCGAACAGGTCCAGAGCCCGGTGGTAGCCGCTGAGGTTGTGAGCCATGGTGGTCAGTGACCCGCGATCGGACCGCGCTGTCAAGCGCTATCGCGAAGCTCGTCCGGACGCGGCGCGGGCGGACCCGGCGGGCGGCGCGGCGGCACCGCCCGCCGGGCCGTCAGGCGGGCGCCGCGCCGCGCTCCCGGAGCATCGCGTTCATCTGCGTGATCTCCGAGAGCTGGCCGTCGACCATCGTCCGGGCCAGGCGCCGCACCTGGTCGCGGCCGGTCCGCTCGAGCACGGCGCGGGCCATGTCCACGCCGCCGCGGTGGTGCGCGATCATCAGCCGGAGGAACAGCACCTCGGCGTCCTTGCCGGACGCCTCGCGCAGCTCGGCGAGCTGCGCGTCGGTCGCCATCCCGGGCATGGCGGCGCCGGTCGCGGGGGCCGGCATGGCCATCCCGGCGTGGCCGGACATCCAGCGCATCGGGCCGGCCGGGTCGGTCTTCGGCACTCCCCACTGGTCGAGCCAGGCCGTCATCATCCCGATCTGCGCCGACTGGGTGTTGATGATGTCGTAGGCCAGCAGCCGGACGGCGGGATCGGACGTCCGGTCCCGGACGATGAACGACATCTCCACGGCCTGCGCGTGGTGGGCGCTCATGTCGCGGGCGAACCCGGCCTCGGGGCCGTCCGTGCCGGGCTCGCCGGACTTCCAGGCCGCCGTCCCGAGCAGCGCCGCGGCGGCGAGGAGCACCAGGGCCGCGATGGCGACGGTGACGCGGCGGCCCCGGGGCCGGACGGCGTCGTCGGGCCCGGTCACGGGGTGTCCTTCGCTCCGTCGCAGGCCGCGCCGGGCTCGGGGGTCTGCGGGCCCTTGACGAACGCGCTCAGGAACCGGTCCACGCGCGCGTCACCGGCGTCCTGGAGCTTCAGCTGGTGGCCCCACGCGGTGAGCGCGATCGGCGCGTCCAGCGACGGGTACGGGCTGAGGAACGTGTAGTCGGTGCGCTCCACCTTGGCCTTGAGCGCGTCCAGCTGGGCGGCGGCCAGGCCGGGGCGGTAGGTGATCCAGACGGCGCCGTGCTCCAGGGAGTGGACGGCGTTCTCGTTGCGCAGCGGCTGGTCGTAGACGCGGCCGTCGCAGTTCTGCCACACCGGGTCGTGGTCGCCGCCCATGGGCGGGCTCGCGTCGTACGTGACGGAGTCGGTCGTGTGGTTGCGGGTAAGGCCGTTCTTGACCACCACGCCCTTGATGGACGAGGCGTCGTCGGCGGACGACGGCCTCGACTGGACGAACGCGTAACCGATGGCGACGACGGCGATCAGGCCGATGACGGTGAAGAAGGCGATGCCGCCCCACGGCACCTGCCGCTGCGTCAGGGCGTTCTTCTTCCGGGCTTGCTTGTTCCGGGCGCTCTTGGACATGGAGCGCTCCTCTCAGGAGTCTCAGGGGGCATACGGACATGGCGGCATCGCGCCGGCGCGGGGATGCGCGCGGCGGGCGGTGCCGGTGGGCCTTACGGCCGGTCCGTCACAGCCGGAGAACCTGGAGGGACGCCAGGGAAACGGGCGAGAAGAAGCCGCCGGGCGGCGGGGCGGGGGCCCGGCCGCCGCGGGCGGGCAGGCGCAGCAGCGCCCGGCGGCCCGTGGCGAGCCCCAGCAGCATGAGGGCGAAGAGCACGGCCAGGCAGAGGCACGCGTCCGCCGGAGCCAGCGGGGGGAGCCTCAGCGGCGCGCTGAGGGACGTGGCGGCGGGCCCTGGATGCCCGGGAACGCCGTGAACGGGAGCGGTGTGGGCGGCCGGCGCGTGCCCGGTGGGGGCACGGCCGGCGGAGGCGGGGCCGCCGGGTTCCGCCGCGGTGTGGTGCAGCGCGGCGGCGACCTCGGCGGGCACGCTCATCCCGTTCTCGATGCACACCCGGTCGGGGAGCCCGTGCCCGAGGCCGTAGCTGAAGACGAGCCCGGCCACGACGAACAGCGCCACGAGCAGGCCCGCCTGCCCATGGCGCCGGCGGTGGGCCGTTCCGGACACCGTCACGCTCCTGACTACGTCTTCCGGCCGGTAACAACGCGGCGGCGGGACGGGGGGTTCCCGGTCCCGTCTCGGACTCCGGGCGGAGACCGATACCCTCCTGACGGATCAGGCGCGCCGCGCCGGGGGCCTGGAGGATGAACCCTATGCGGCGATCTGGGGGTACGGAGGCCATTCTGCAACGCGATCTGACCGGACGCCGCCTCGCGGCGGCGACCGCCCTGCAGGTCCTGGTGATGGGCGTGGTGATCGGGGCCTACGAGCTGGGCCGCCATTTCGCCGACGGCCGTCCGAGCGACGCGTTCGCGCACGCCCGCTGGCTGTGGGACCTGGAGCGCACGCTCCACCTGCCGGACGAGGCGGCGTTCCAGAAGTGGGCGCTCGGCTGGGACGGCTGGGTGCGCGCCGCGAACGAGTACTACGTCCGCGTGCACTTCCCGGCGATCCTGCTGTTCATGGCCTGGATGTGGTTCCGGCACCGGGAGGGGTGGCCGCGCGTCCGCGCCGTGATCGCGATCACCGCGGCGGCGGCCCTGGCGCTGCACTTCGCCTTCCCGCTGGCGCCGCCCCGCATGCTGCCCGGCCACGGGTTCATCGACCTGATGAACGTGTACGGCCCGAGTTCCTACAGCTCCAAGCCGGGGGAGGGGATGGCCAACCAGTTCGCGGCCATGCCGTCGCTGCACGTCGGGTGGGCGCTGCTGGTCGCCTGGGGCGCGATCCGCTACGGCGGGGGCCGCTGGCGCTACATCCTGGCCCTGCATCCCGTGCTCACGTTCACCATCGTGGTCGTCACGGCCAATCACTACTGGACGGACGGGATCGTCGGCTGCGCGATCGTCGTCCTCACGCTGGGGGCGACGTCCAGGATCCCGGCGCTGGCGGACCGGCCGCCCGAGCGGGCGGGAGTGTCGCCGCGGCGAGATAGTGTCGGAGCGTGACCAGCAGGGCGGAACCGGGCGAGCCGGAGGGGCTCTTCGACGATCCGTCGGCCGAGGCCGGGGGCCGTTCCGCGGAGCGTGACCGCGGCGCGTCCGCGGCGCCGCCGACGGCGGCGGAGGCCGGGCGGCAGCCGCTCGCGGTCCGGATGCGGCCCCGCGCGCTGGACGAGGTCGTCGGCCAAACCCACCTGCTCGGCCCCGGCACCCCGATCCGGCAGCTCGTCGACCGCGACGTCCCGATGTCGCTGGTGCTGTGGGGCCCGCCCGGCACCGGGAAGACCACCCTCGCCACGGTCGTCAGCCACGTCACCTCCCGCCGGTTCGTGGAGATCTCCGCGGTCAGCGACGGGGTGAAGCGGGTCCGCGCGGAGATCGACCTGGCCCGGCGCGAGCTCGGCATGACCGGGCGGCAGACCGTCCTGTTCGTCGACGAGGTGCACCGCTTCAACAAGGCCCAGCAGGACGCGCTGCTCCCGGCCGTGGAGAACCGGTGGGTGTCGTTCATCGGCGCCACCACCGAGAACCCGTTCTTCTCCGTGATCAGCCCGCTGCTGTCGCGGTCGCTGCTGCTCACCCTGGAGCCGCTCGGCGAGGACGACCTGCGCGAGGTGGTCCGCCGGGCCCTCGCCGACGAGCGCGGCCTCGGCGGGACGGTCGGCCTCGACCCCGCCGCCGAGGACCACCTGATCCGGCTCGCCGGCGGCGACGCCCGCCGCACCCTCACCTACCTGGAGGCCGCGGCCCTCGTCGTCGACGACGGCGCGGTGATCGACGTCGACGTGCTGGAGAAGGCCGTCGACCGGGCCGCCGTCCGCTACGACCGCGAGGGCGACCAGCACTACGACGTGATCAGCGCGTTCATCAAGAGCATCCGCGGCAGCGACGTCGACGCCGCGCTGCACTACCTCGCCCGCATGATCGAGGCGGGGGAGGACCCGCGGTTCATCGCGCGGCGCCTCATCGTGCACGCCAGCGAGGACGTCGGCATGGCCGACCCGACCGCGCTGCAGACGGCCGTCGCGGCGGCGCAGGCGGTGGAGTTCGTCGGGCTGCCCGAGGCCCGCATCAACCTCGCCCAGGCGGTGATCCACCTGTCGCTGGCGCCCAAGTCCAACGCGGTGATCATGGCGGTGGACGGGGCGCTCGGCGACGTCCGCAAGGGCCTGGCCGGGCCCGTCCCCGGCCACCTGCGGGACGCGCACTACAAGGGCGCCGCGAAGATCGGGCACGGCAAGGGCTACAAGTACGCCCACGACCATCCCGGCGGGGTCGTCCGGCAGCAGTACGCGCCCGACTCGGTGGACGGCCGCGAGTACTACCGGCCGACGCGGCACGGCGCCGAGTCCCGCTTCACCGAGGTCCTCGCGCGGATCCGCTCGGTGCTGCGCGGCGACCCCGGACGGTGAGCCGGGCCGATGAAGATCGATCTTCCCGGCGCCGTGCTCCCGGCATCGGCGGCGCGGGCCCGCTACTCTGCCGGGAACGGCCCCGGGCGCGGTCCCGGCGCGCCGGCCGCCGGGCCGGTGCCCGCCGCCGCCCGGCCGTGACCGGCGCCCACGGCGCGCGTCCGGGCCGGTAAGGTCTGTCAGGCCAGCGCCCGGCCCGGGCCGGAACCACAGCGAAACGGAAGCCCTCATGCTCACTGGTGGACAGCTAGCAGGTCTCATCGTGGCCGTGTTCTGGGCTGTGCTCGTCGCGTTCGTCGCACTGACGCTGCTGCGGCTCGCCCGGCTGCTCGGCGAGGCCAGCAAGCTCGTGCGCGACCTCGGCGACCAGGCGGCCCCGCTGCTGGACGACATGACGACGACGGTGAAGCGCGCCAACGAGCAGCTCGGCCGCACCGACGTCATCACCAAGCAGGTCGCGGGCGTCACGCAGAACGTCTCGGCCGTCACCACCGTGATGACCTCGGTGGTGGGCGGGCCGCTGGTGAAGGCGGCCGCGTTCTCCTACGGGGTGCGCAAGGCCCTGAGCAACCGCGACGGGGAGGGGCGGTCCGCCGCGTCCGGCCGCCCGCAGCTCCCGGCCCGCTCCTCGGGGAAGGGGCGCAAGTGAAGCGGCTGTTCTGGCTGTCGGTCGGCGCAGGGGCGGGCGTCTACGCCACGCACCGCGTCAAGCGCCGGGTCGAGCGGTTCGCGCGCACCTGGTCCCCGGAGGGGGTCGCGGCGCGGGCGGTGTCGACCGGGCAGTCCGCGAGCGAGCGGTTGAGGCTTTTCGCGGCGGACGTGCGTACCGGGATGCAGGCCCGCGAGGAGGAGCTGCGCGAGGCCGTCCGGATGGACCAGGCTCCGCCCGAGACCCCGGGGCCGCGGCCCCGCCGGGTGCTGCGGGCGCGTTACACGATCATCGACGACGAGAAGGATGGCCACTGATCATGGAGTCGGCAGAGGTGGCGCGCCGCTTCCTGAAGTTCTTCGAGGAGCGCGGGCACACGGTGGTGCCCTCCGCCAGCCTGGTCGCCGAGGACCCGACCCTGCTGCTGGTGAACGCCGGCATGGTCCCGTTCAAGCCGTACTTCCTCGGCCAGCGCACCCCGCCGTCGCAGCGGATGACCAGCGCGCAGAAGTGCGTGCGGACGCCCGACATCGACGAGGTCGGCAAGACCACCCGGCACGCCACGTTCTTCCAGATGCTGGGCAACTTCTCGATCGGGGACTACTTCAAGGAGCAGGCGATCCCGTTCGCGTGGGAGCTGCTGACCCGCTCCCGCGAGGACGGCGGTTTCGGCTTCCCCGAGGACAAGCTCTGGGTCACCGTCTTCCACGACGACGACGAGGCCCGCGACCTGTGGCACAACAAGGTCGGCGTCCCCCTCGACCGCATCCAGAAGCGCGGCATGGAGGACAACTTCTGGTCGATGGGCGTCCCCGGGCCCTGCGGCCCCTGCTCGGAGATCTACTACGACCGGGGCCCGGAGTACGGGCGCGAGGGCGGCCCGGTCGCCGACGAGGACCGCTACCTCGAGGTGTGGAACCTCGTCTTCATGCAGTTCGAGCGGGGCCCCGGGAACAGCAAGACCGACTTCCCGATCCTCGGCGACCTGCCCGCCAAGAACATCGACACCGGCATGGGCCTGGAGCGCATGGCGGCGGTCCTGCAGGGCGTCGACAACATCTACGAGACCGACACCCTGTGGCGGGTCCTGGACCGCGCCGCGAACCTGACCGGCACCTCCTACGGGCGCGAGCACCGCGCGGACGTGTCGCTGCGGGTCATCGCCGACCACGTCCGCAGCGGGACGATGATGGTCGCCGACGGCATCCGCCCCGGCAACGAGGGCCGCGGCTACGTGCTGCGCCGCATCCTGCGCCGCTCGATCCGGAACCTGCGGCTGCTCGGCGGCCAGGAGGCCGGGCTGATGCACGAGCTGACCTCCGTCGCGATCTCCGCGATGGGCGAGCAGTACCCCGAGCTGATCCGCACCGCCGCCAACATCCACACGGTCATCGACGCTGAGGAGGAGTCCTTCCTCCAGACGCTGCGCACCGGCACCGCGATCTTCGACACCGCGGTGGAGGAGACCCGGCGCGCGGGCGGGAGGACCCTGGCCGGCGACCAGGCGTTCAAGCTGCACGACACCTACGGCTTCCCGATCGACCTGACCCTCGAGATGGCCTCCGAGGCCGGTCTCCAGGTCGACGAGGACGGCTTCCGCCGGCTGATGAAGGAGCAGCGGGACCGCGCCAAGCAGGACGCCCGCGACAAGAAGACCGGCAACCTCGACGTCTCCGTCCTCGACGAGCTGCTCACCGGCGCCGGCGGCAAGGTCGACTTCATCGGCTACCACGACGTCACCGGCGACGCCCGGCTCGTCGGGCTGCTGGTCAACGGCGCCAACGCGCCCGCGGCGGGCGAGGGCACCGAGGTCGAGGTCGTCCTCGACCGCACCCCGTTCTACGCCGAGGGCGGCGGCCAGCTCGCCGACCAGGGCGTCATCCGGCTCGGCAACGGCGCGGTCATCGACGTCCACGACGTGCAGTCGCCGCTGGCCGGGCTGATCGTGCACCGCGGCCGGGTCCGCAGCGGCGAGGCGCAGGCGGGCGACTCCGCGCACGCCGAGATCGACCTGACACGGCGCGCCGCGATCTCCCGCTCGCACACCGCGACCCACCTCGTGCACGCCGGGTTCCGGCGGGCGCTCGGCGAGTCCGCCGCGCAGGCCGGCTCGGAGAACTCGCCTGGCCGGTTCCGGTTCGACTTCACCGCGTCCGGCGCCGTCCCGGCGAGCGTGCTGCGCGACGTCGAGGACGAGGTCAACGAGGTGTTGATCGGCGACCTGGACGTGCGAGCGTTCCACACCTCGATCGACGAGGCCCGCGCCATGGGCGCGCTGGCGCTGTTCGGCGAGAAGTACGGCGACGAGGTCCGGGTCGTCGAGGTCGGCGACTACTCCCGCGAGCTGTGCGGCGGCACCCACGTCGCCCGGTCCGGGCAGCTGGGCCTGGTGAAGGTGCTGGGCGAGTCGTCCATCGGCGCGGGCGTGCGCCGCGTCGAGGCGCTCGTCGGCATCGACGCGTTCCGGTTCCTGGCCCGCGAGAGCGTGCTGGTCGCGCAGCTCGCCGAGCAGATGAAGGCGCGCAAGGAGGAGCTGCCCGAGCGCATCTCCGGCGTCGTCGGCCGCCTCCGCGAGGCGGAGAAGGAGCTGGAGAAGCTGCGCTCCCAGCAGATCCTCGCGGCCGCCGGGGCCCTCGCCGACGGCGCGAAGGACGTGAACGGCACCGCGTTCGTGGGGCACCGCGCCCCCGACGGCACCGGCGCCGACGACCTGCGCAAGCTCGCCGTCGACGTGCGGGGCCGGCTGCAGGCGCGGCCCGCCGTGGTGATGGTGACGGGCGTCCCGAAGGACCGTCCCGTCGTGGTCGTCGCGGTCACCCCGGGCGCGCGCGAGCGCGGCCTGAAGGCCGGCGCGCTCGTCGGCCTGGCCGCCAAGGCGCTCGGCGGCGGGGGCGGCGGCAAGGACGACCTCGCGCAGGGCGGCGGCGCGAACCCCGCCGCGATCGACGACGCGCTCGCCGCGGTCGAACGAGCCGTAGGGGCCGCGTGAGCCCCGCGGGCGGGTTAAGGGGCGGCGCGTCATGAGGTTCGTGACCGGCGCGGCGCCCCCCGCAGGGCGTCCCGCACCGCGGAGCGGAGCGGAGCGATGAGGCAGGGCGTGCGGCTCGGGGTGGACGTGGGAAGCGTCCGGGTGGGCGTCGCCCGGTGCGATCCCGGCGGGATCCTCGCCTCCCCCCTGGAGACCGTGAAGAGCGGCCGGGGCGACATCGACCGGCTGGTCGAGCTCGTCGCCGAGCACGAGGCGATCGAAGTGGTCGTCGGGCTGCCGACGTCGCTGTCGGGCCGCGAGGGCCCGGCGGCGCAGTCGGCGCGCAAGTTCGCCGCCCGGCTGGCGGACCGCCTTCCCCCGGAGGCGGTCCGGCTGTACGACGAGCGGCTCACCACCGTCACGGCCGAGAGCGGGCTGCGGGCGGGGGGAGTGCGCGGTCAGGCCCGCCGCAAGGTCGTCGACCAGGCCGCGGCCGCGGTCCTGCTTCAAGCGGCCCTGGACGGGGAACGGTTGACCGGGCGCCCCCCAGGCGAGATCGTCCGGGGGAGCTCATGAACGATTTGGACCTTTTCTCCGATCCGTACGGTGATCCGTACGAGGAGGGGCAGCCGCAGGAGCCGCCGAGCAGGCGGGACCAGCGGCGCGCCCGCAAGCGGCAGAAGCGCCGCCGCCGCAGCGGCCGCGCCGCGTTCCTGTTCGCGCTGGCGTTCATCGTCGCGGTGTTCGGCACCGCGGGCGTGTTCGGCGTCGCGATCCTGGACAACCGGCTGCACCCGCCGGACTACTCCGGTTCCGGCACCGGCAATGTCACGGTCCAGGTGAAGGACGGCGCGAGCGGCGCGGTGATCGCGGCGACGCTGCAGGAGCACCGCGTCGTGAAGAGCACCCGGGCGTTCGTGAAGGTCTACAACGCCGAGACGCGCGCCTCCAGCATCCAGCCGGGCTTCTACCAGATGCGCCTCCAGATGTCGTCGAAGGCGGCGATGGCGCTGCTGCTGGACCCGAAGTCGCGGGCCGGGAACCAGATCTCCATCCCGGAGGGCAAGCGGGCGATCGAGGTCTTCCAGCTGCTGTCGAAGAAGACCGGGATCCCCGTCCGGGACTTCCAGGCGGTCGCGAAGAACACCGGCGGCCTCGGGCTGCCGTCGTACGCGGGCGGGAACCTGGAGGGCTTCCTGTACCCGGGCCGCTACGACCTCGACCCGAACGGGTCGGCGCGCAAGATCGTCCAGCAGATGATCGACGCGTTCAACAAGGAGGCGAGCAGCTCCGACCTGGAGGGCAAGGCGAAGGAGGCGGGCCTCAGCCCGCTGAAGGTGCTGACGCTGGCCAGCCTCGCGCAGGCCGAGGGCGGCAAGCCGAGCGACCTCCCGAAGATCTCCCGGGTCATCTACAACCGGGTCAAGGCCGGGATGGCGCTGCAGTTCGACACCACCGTCCTGTACGCGCTGAACAAGCGGACGCTGGACGTGCGGAACCGCGACCTGCAGGTCGACTCGCCGTACAACACCTACAAGCACAAGGGCCTGCCGCCCGGACCGATCTGCAACCCCGGTCCGGACGCGATCGAGGCCGCGCTGTCGCCCGCGTCCGGGGACTGGCTGTACTTCGTGGCCACCGACCCCACCCACAAGGTCACGAAGTTCGCCAGCACCGACGCCGAGCGCCAGAAGCTGGAGCAGGAGTTCCGCGAGTGGCAGAAGAAGCACCCGAACGGCTGACGCGTGACGGATCGGAGCGGGCAGGTGGGTGAGGTGCGGCGCGCCGCCGTGCTGGGATCGCCGATCGCGCATTCGCTGTCGCCGGTGCTGCACCGGGCGGCGTACGCGGCGATGGGCCTGGACGGCTGGCGCTACGACGCCGTCGAGTGCGGCGAGGACGGCCTCGCCCGGCTGCTGGACGGCCTCGGCCCCGAGTGGGCGGGCCTGTCGCTGACGATGCCGCTGAAGCGGGTGGCGCTGAAGCTCGCCGACTCGGTGTCGGACCTGGCGGAACGGGTCGGCGGCGCCAACACGCTCGTCTTCCGCGACGGGCGCCGGCACGCCGAGAACACCGACGTGCACGGAATCGTGACCGCGCTCGGCGAAGCGGGCCTCGGCTCGCCCGGGTCCGCGGTGGTCCTCGGCGGCGGTGCGACGGCCGCGTCGGCGCTGGCCGCGCTCGCCGAGCTGGGCTTGGACGCGGCGGTCCTCGCGGTCCGCGACCCGGGCCGGGCGTCGGAGGCGGCCGAGGTCGGCGAGCGCTGCGGGCTGGCCGTGCGGGTCGTCACCCTGGACAGGGTCGCCGACCACCTGCCGGCCGGGCTGGTGGTGTCGACCCTGCCCGGACGGGCCGCCGACGCCTTCGCCGGGCCCGTCGCGGCGTCCGGCGCCGCGCTGTTCGACGTGGTGTACGCGCCGTGGCCCACGGCGCTCGCCGCGGCCGTGGAGCGCGCGGGCGGCACGGTCGTCGGCGGCTTCGCGATGCTGCTGCACCAGGCCGTCCGGCAGGTCGAGCTGATGACCGGCCGCGACGACGTCCCCGTGGCGGCGATGCGCGGCGCCGGCGAGGCGGAACTGGCCCGCCGCGCCGCCTCCACCGGCGGCTAGGGCCGGCTAGGGGGCCGCCGGGGGCGGGCCGCGCGGCGTCCGCCGCCGCTTCAGCGACTCGTCCACGCTGGCCAGCACGATCGGCACGATCACGCTCAGCCAGAAGTCGCGCCAGCCCCACGCGCCCAGCGTGACGCCGAACGCGCTGGACACGCAGACGAACCCGAGCACCAGCGCCGACCAGTGCCGCCGCACCAGCGCCACCGGGTCGACGAGCCGGCGGTGCGGGAGCAGCGCCGCCACCGGGCGCTCGCGCGCGTGGGCGCGCTGCACGACCGTCGCGTCCGGGAACCAGTGCAGCACGTCCGCGCTCCCGGCGAGCGGGACGCGGGTGAGCGCGATCAGCGTCTCCAGCCGCCACCACAGCGTCCACAGCGAGGTACGGCCGCCGCCGGGCAGGCCGTTGAGGCGCGGGTCGGCGACCTCACCGCGCACCAGCGTCCGGAACGCGCGGGCGACCGTCGGCCCGTGCGGGCCCCGCGGGTCCCGCAGCAGCGCGGTCAGCGCGATCGGCAGGCCGTAGTGCCACAGGGCCAGCCGCCACACCGGCCGCGAGCCGAGCCCGTGCGGGGACACCTCGTACGTCTCGATCCAGGTGTGGTCGTCGTCGGGGTCGAGGTGGGCGAGCAGCCAGTCGTAGGCGTCCAGCAGCCGCTCGGTCCGCAGGCCCGGCCGCGCCTCGGCGAGGGTCACCAGGACGAACGCGGTGTGCGTCACGGTCGGCGCGGCCGCCGGCACCGGTCCCCACGCGGGCCGGTGCGCCGTCCGGTCGGCGGTCAGCCACTCCACGCCCCGGTCCACCGCCGGGTCGTACGGGTTGAGCTGCGCGAGCGCGCGCAGCGCCAGGCACGTCTGCCACACCCGGGACGCGCAGCCGTACAGCGAGCCCCAGCCGCCGTCGGGATTCTGGTTGCGCAGCAGCCACCGGTAGGCGCGCCGCAGGTCCGGGGCGTCCTCGCGCAGGTCGCAGCGGGCGCGGGCGAGGAACCGGGCGATCCATCCGGTGGCCTCGACCACGGGCATGCCGAGGCTGGTCCGGGTCGCCCAGCCGCCGTCGCGCAGCGCGTCGGCGGACGCCGCCTGCCGTTCGGCGAGGAAGGCCAGGCCCTCGTCGAAGTGCTCGAACGGGCGGCCCGCCTCCACGAACGCCAGCAACCCGAGCGCCGTCGCGGTCGTGCCGGGCTCGGGCCGGGCCAGCTCGTGGTACCAGCCGCCGCCGCTGCCAGACGCGGGCGCGTAGGTGTCGCGCAGGACGTCCAGGGACTCGTTGAGCCGGGCTTCGAGCACCGCCATGTCGATGGCGGGAGCGGCGAGGGCGCCGGAGGGCGCGGCGGCGGACGGGGCGGCGCGGGGCGCCGGTGCGGGGGGCTGTGGGGTCTGGTTCACGGTGCTGCCTTCTATCCCCATATGTGCCCATTTGGCCATGTTTTGTACCCCGCGGGTCCCGGGTCTGTGGCCGCGCCCGCACAGATCGCCGGCGCGGCGCGGCGGGCACGCTGGAAGCGACCGCCCGTGCGTCCCCGTGTGCTGGAGGAGGCGTTGGCCGAGCCATCGGTGCAGGACGAGCCCGGCCCCGAGTGCGTGCTGTGCCCGCCCCTCCGGTTCCGGATCAACGCCATGGCCGGGCTGCCGGGCGAGCCGTCCGTCCTCGCCCGGGACCGCGACTTCCTGCTGATGCCGGACGTCGCGCCGCTCGCCGACGGGCACCTCCTCCTCGTCACGCGCGAGCACCGCCAGTGCGCGGGCGACTTCGACGAGCGGCTGTGGGCCGGCGCCCTGCACTGGCGCGACCGCGTCGCCCGCCTCTACCGGCACGCCTACGGGACCGGTGAGCTGCTGCTCTTCGAGCACGGGCCCGCGCTGCCGCAGGGCGGCGGCGCCTGCATCGACCACGCGCACTGGCACCTCCTTCCGGGGACGCCGGGCGTCCGCGACGTGGTCGAGCGGCGGGGCCTGCCCGGCGCCCCCGCCGGGCACGCGGCGGTCCGCGCCCGCTTCCGCACCGGACGCTCCTACCTGCTCATCGAGGAGCGGGGGACGGCGACCGTCCATCCAGGCGACGGGGTGCGCGGCCAGTTCCTGCGCTGGGCCGTGGCCGTCGCCCTCAACAGCAGAAGTGGGCACCGTACGGCCGGGACGTGGCGCTGGCAGGAGACGTTCGGCCTCCCCGAAAGCCGCCGGCGGTTCCTGAGGACCCTGCGGACGCTGCGCCGCGCGACCGCCGCCCTCGACGGCCCGCCCCTACACGATCACCGTGACGACAGCCACTGGTGAAGCTCCCACACCGCCAGGCGGTCACCGAACCCGGCGCGCGCGTCCCCGTCGCGGTACCCGGTCTCGTACTCCATCAGCAGCCGTTCCCACTGGTAGGCCAGCACCCGCTCCAGCTGGGTCGGGCCGAAGCGCAGCAGCCACAGCGGGGTCCCCGGGACCAGGTCGTCCAGCGCGCGCGCCAGCGCCCGCACCTCGTCCGCCCCGGCGGGCACCTCCCGGCCGAGCAGCCGCGCCAGCGTCGGCGCCTCCGCGATCACCAGGTCCGCCGCCGACAGCAGCGGCAGCACGTCCGCCGCCGGAAGCCGCGCGTCGATGTCGTGCGGGACCAGATCGAACGCCACCGCCGTCCCCGCCTCGCGCGCCGTGTCCGCCGCCGCGCGCAGCGCCGCCCGCGACACCGGCGACAGCAGCGCATATCCGTCCAGGAACAGCACGTCCGACCGGCCGATCGCGCGTGCCGCCGAGCGGACCTCCGACTCGGTGAGCCGGCGGCCCGGCGCGTCCTGGTCGGCCACCAGCAGCCGCACCCCCGGCCCGCCGCCCGCCGGCCCGTCGCGCAGCATCACCGTCACCCCGTTCGGCGCGCCCGGCTCGACCCGCAGCCGGTCCCGGGCGCCGATCCGGCGCAGCTCCCGCCGAATCACGGGCGTGAACCCGTCGTCCCCGATCTTCGCCAGCACGCTCACGCGGCGGAAGCGGGCCACCGCGCACCGGGCCAGGTTCACCGCCGTCCCTGCGACCAGCGCGCGCGCCGGCGCGTAACAGAGCCGGTCGGCGGTCAGCTCCCCGAACCGGACGCCGTCCAGCGCCGCCCGCACCTCGATCCGCACGTCGCCGATCACGAACAGGGAGAATCGGCGCCGGCCCGTCGCGTCCAGGCCGGGCCGGCACGCGGGGGAGGCCCCGCCCCCGCTCGTGCCCGCGTCCATCCGGTGGTCAGCGGGCGAGGGGCAGGAACGCCCGCACCACCGGGCGCAGGCTCGGGATCAGCGGGTAGGAGCACACCGCGTCCAGCGGCACCCAGGCGCATCCGTCCAGATGGTCGCTCTCGTCCTGGTTGCCGAACGCGACGTCGAGCGTGAGCGGGCGGCAGTGCCGCGCCGCCGCGACCACCCGGATCCGCCCGCCCCGCGCGTCCGGGGACCGGTCGTCCATGAACCACTGCCACAGGTGGAACGGCGGGCCCGGGTCGATCTTCAGACCGACCTCCTCCCACACCTCCCGCCGGATGTGGTCGTCGAGGTCCAGGTCGCCGCCGACGTCCAGCCGCCCGCCGGGCACCTCCCAGCGGCCGGGGTGGAAGGGGTCGGACGCCGCCTTGCGCACCATCAGCAGCCGGCCGCCGGCCGTGATGAACGCCTTCTGCGCGAACTGCAGGCGGACCGGCGGCGAGGCGGTGAGGGGGCCGGGGGAACCGGTCTCGACTGAGGGCATCTCGGGAATACCTCTCTGACGCCGGCCCCACCGGGCCGTCCTGGCACCACGGTAACAACGCGGGCGTCCGGTGCCAGGCGCCCGCCGAGCCAGATGACCCTCACCTTCACGTGGGAAAAGGCGGCCGGACGGCGATCGGCGACCGGTCCGCGCGCGCGAGGCGGCCGGCGCCCGGGAATGCGGCACCGCCCCGCCGGGTTACTACGGACGGCGTACTCCGCGGTGCACGCGGAACCCGCGGGGCGCGCACGCGCCTCGCAGGTGGTAGTGTTGGTGGCCGACCGGCCCTGTGCACGCGACCGACGAGGTCGTGCGCGCCGGGCGCTCAAGCGGAGGCCACCTCCCACCTGACCGGCCGTGAGGCCGGTGGGTATCGGTCCGGCGAACGGGCGCGGCGCGCTCGTCTCGCCGTCGTCCCCGGACGGTTCCGCCGTCCAGGGCGACCGAAGGTGGCCCCGCACGTGAGTCGTGCGGGGCTTTTCGCGTGAGAGCCTCGGGGTACGACCGGTCCCAGAACTTGAGAACGGCCCCAAGGAGGTCCCATCAGCGCCGAACCGCGTATCAACGACCGCATTCGCGTGCCCGAGGTCCGGCTCGTCGGCCCGAACGGCGAACAGGTGGGCATCGTGCCCATCGCCAAGGCCCTTGAACTCGCGCGTGAGTCGGACCTCGACCTGGTCGAGGTGGCGCCCACCGCGCGCCCGCCCGTCGCCAAGCTCATGGACTACGGCAAGTTCAAGTACGAGTCCGCGATGAAGGCGCGTGAGGCGCGGAAGAACCAGGCGCACACGATCATCAAGGAGATCAAGCTCCGCCCGAAGATCGACCCGCACGACTACGAGACCAAGAAGGGTCACGTGGTGCGGTTCCTGAAGGCCGGGGACAAGGTGAAGGTCACGATCATGTTCCGTGGTCGTGAGCAGTCCCGCCCGGAGCTCGGTTTCCGGCTGCTGCAGCGGCTGGCCGACGACGTCGAGGAGCTCGGCTTCGTCGAGTCGCGGCCCAAGCAGGACGGCCGAAACATGATCATGGTGCTCGGTCCGCACAAGAAGAAGGCGGAGGCCAAGGCGGAGCGCGCCGCGAGCCGCGAGCAGGACGCGGCGACCGGCCCGGCCTGACCCACCGCCCGACCGCGCGAGCGAGACGCCGGCCGCGCATGCGGCGACGGCGCCCGGTCGACGCCCGGCCGCGGCGCCCCACCCGGTGCTGCCCGCCGAGCGCGGACCGCAGCGGGCGCGGTGCCTGCACGACCCTGGTGCCGGACCGGCCGGAACGCCGGTCCGGCCGCAACGCCCGCGGCCCGCAAGGGCCGCCGGGTCCCCGCCCCGGCGGCGGGCCCGTCCGCGGCCTCGCGGCCTCCGCGGGGTCGTTACGCACGTACATTGAAGCCTGACCTGGCGCGTCGCACGCGTCCGAGTGCGACGCGCCGATCAGGTGCGCCCCCGTGCCGCCGCACGGGGGCCCGGGAACGAGGGAGACGACGGCGACCATGCCGAAGACCAAGACCCACAGCGGTGCCAAGAAGCGCTTCAAGCTGACCGGCTCCGGCAAGGTGATGCGCCGCCGCGCCAACAAGAACCACCTGCTCGAGCACAAGCCCACCAAGCGGACGCGCCGCCTGTCCGGCCCGGCCGTGGTGGCCGACGCCGACGCCAAGAACATCAAGAAGCTGCTGCGCAAGTAGCACCGACCGGCAACATCGACGACCGGCCGGCGCCAGGACGGCTCCGGCCCCCACGAAGGAGTTCAGCACGTGGCACGCGTGAAGCGGGCGGTCAACGCCGCCAAGAAGCGTCGGGTCGTTCTGGAGCGGTCGAGCGGCTACCGCGGCCAGCGTTCGCGGCTGTACCGCAAGGCCAAGGAGCAGCAGCTCCACTCGATGACCTACGCCTTCCGGGACCGCAAGGACCGCAAGGGCCAGTTCCGCCGCCTGTGGATCCAGCGGATCAACGCCGCGGCCCGCGCCAACGGCATCACCTACAACCGGTTCATCCAGGGCCTGAAGGCCGCCGAGGTCGAGGTCGACCGGCGCATGCTGGCCGAGCTCGCCGTGAACGACGCTCCCGCGTTCGCCGCCCTGGTCAAGGTGGCCAAGGACGCGCTCCCGGCGGAGGCCGCCTGAGCCGGGCGACCTGGCGACGGGCGGGTACGGCGACATGGCGGGCCGCGAGCTGACCTCTATCCGATCACCACGGGTGAAGGCCGCTCGCCGGCTCGCCAAACGCGCCTTCCGGCGCCGCGAGGGGCGGTTCCTCGCCGAGGGGCCGCAGGCGGTGCGGGAGGCGCTGGAGATCCCCGGCGGGCTGGCCGAGCTGTTCACCACGGCCGAGGCCGAGTCCCGCCATCCCGAGCTGGTCGGCGCCGCCGAGCGCGCCGGGGTCCCGGTGCTGCGGGTCAGCGGCGAGATCATGGCCGAGCTGGCGCAGACCGTCACCCCGCAGGGGCTGCTGGCGGTCTGCGAGTTCGTGGACGTGCCGCTGGCCGGCGCGCTGGAGTCCGGCCCCCGGCTGGTGACGGTCCTCGCGCACGTCCGCGACCCCGGCAACGCCGGGACGGTGCTGCGCACCGCCGACGCGGCGGGCTCGGAGACGGTCGTGTTCACCGACGCGTCCGTCGACCCCTACAACGGCAAGTGCGTGCGCGCCTCGGCGGGCAGCCTGTTCCACCTGCCGGTGGTGGTCGGGCCGCGTTTCGACACGCTGATCCCCGAGCTGAAGAAGTCGGGGCTGACGGTGCTGGCCGCCGACGGCGCGGGCGACCGCACCCTGGACGAGGCCATCGACCAGGGCCTGCTGGCGCGGCCCACCGCCTGGGTGTTCGGCAACGAGGCGTGGGGCCTGCCCGAGGAGATCCTCCGGCACGTGGACGAGGTCGTCCGGGTGCCGATCTACGGCCGGGCCGAGAGCCTGAACCTGGCGACGGCCGCGGCCGTCTGCCTGTACGCGTCGGCCCGGGCGCAGCGCCGGGCCTGACACGGCCCGCGCGCGCTCCGAGGCGGCGCGGCATCCCGGCTCCGAGCCCGTGAACTCTCGGGGAGGCGCGGGCGAACGGACGGCCACGTACGAACGGCCGCGAAGGTTCAATGCGTTCCGTGGCCGGTTGGCCGCAAGCGGTCGCCTTCGGGGCCGTTTCGTGGCATGTGAGCTGCGAAGATGGTCTTCCCGCGGACGGAGGGGCAGGGGGCCCGCCGGCGCGGGGGACTCCTTCCCAGGTAGGAGCGGGATACCGGCCCGGCGGTGGATTTCACCGTCCCGGCCCGCTGCTTACGGTGTTGACCAGGGCGTTGACCAGGGCGGCAACGGTGCCGCGCAGAGTGGGGGCGAACGTGATGACCGAGGAGACCAGGCCGGCGAGGCGGCCGGGCCGGCGCGCGCCGGAGATCCGGTGCCGGACGGGCGCCGGCCAGGCCGCGTCCCGCGGCTCCGCGGCGCCCGGCACGGCCCTGCCCGGCACCGGCGCTCCGGCCGCGGCGGCGCTCGACGGGACCGGCGCGTGGACGCCCGGCCCGGTCGCGGGCCTGGCGGTCGAGGTCGCCGAGCGGCGGCCGGGGACCGCCGTCGTCACGGTGACCGGGGAGATCGACCTGCACACCGCGGACGGCCTGCGGGCCCGGCTGGTCAAGGCGCACGCCGCGGGGGCGCGCCGGCTGGTGCTGGACTTCGCCGCCGTCCCGTTCTGCGACGCGGCGGGCCTCGGCGCGCTGGTCGGCGCGCACAACGAGATCTCCGCGTCCGGCGGCGAGATCGTGCTGGCCGCGGTGCGGCCCGCCCAGCTGCGGCTGCTGCGGATCACCGGGCTGCACCGGCTGTTCACGGTCCACGCGGACGTGGCGGCCGCGCTCGCCGGCCAGGACTCGCCGACCGGCACCCGCTGAGAACGCCCGTCCGGCCCCGGCCGGAGCAGCCCGCCCGGGGCCTGCCCGGTGGCTACAAATGCCTTGCCGCGAGGCGTTCTCCGGGTCCCGTAAGGGGCCCGACTGCGGATAGAGTCTCTTCTCGACAGGCCGCGCTCTACCGGTGTTCTGGAGGCCGCTGTGGGCGGAGAGGAACCCCCCGGCGTGGCCGCGCGCGCTCTCTCCGAGCCCGGGCCGGCGGACGACCTGCCGGACGGGCTGCTGGTCGCCGACCGCGACGCCCGCGTCGTGGTGTTCAACACCGCCGCCGAGCGGATGACCGGGATCGCCGCCGCGGCCGCGCTGGGCCGCGACTTCCGCGACGTCCTGCCGCTGCACGACGCCGAGGGCCGCGACTGGTGGAAGTGCCTGGCCCCCTACGACGGCCTCGCGACCCGCACCCGCCACCCGGAGCGTTCGCTGTTCCTGGCCGGCGGCATCGAGCTGCTGGTCACCGCCGGGTACCGGCGCGGCGAGGGCGGCCGGGTCGAGCGGTTCACCGTCTGCCTGCGCGACGCGCAGCACCGCGCCCGCCAGGAGCGCGACCGCGCCGACCTGGTGTCGACCGTCGCGCACGAGCTGCGCTCCCCGCTGACCAGCGTCAAGGGCTTCACCGCGACGCTGCTCGCCAAGTGGCACCGCTTCAACGACGACCAGAAGCGGGTCATGCTGGAGACCGTCAACGCCGACGCCGACCGCGTCACCCGGCTGATCACCGAGCTGCTGGACGTGTCCCGGATCGAGGCGGGCCGGCTGGAGATGCGCCGCCAGGTCGTCGACCTGCCCGAGGAGGTCCGCAAGGTCATCGCGGGCCGGGTCGCGGCCGGCGACGCCGAGGACCGGTTCCGGTTCGAGGTCCGCGGCGCGCTGCCCGAGATGTGGCTCGATCCCGACAAGATGGACCAGATCCTGGGCAACCTGGTGGAAAACGCGGTGCGGCACGGCGCGGGCACTGTCACCATCGTGGTGGAGCCGGACGCGCACAAGGAGGGGGCCGCCGTGTCGGTGCGCGACGAGGGCGAGGGCATACCGCCCGAGGCCGTCCAGCGCGTCTTCCGGCAGTTCTGGCGCGGTCCGGGCGGCAACCGGCGCGGCGGCACCGGGCTCGGCCTCTACATCGTGAAGGGCCTGGTCGAGGCGCACGGCGGCGCGATCACGGTGCGGCGGGCGCCCGGCGGCGGCGCCGAGTTCCGATTTACCGTGCCCGCCGGGGCCCCCGACCACGCGAGCTGAGCCCGTCCCGGGCGCGGCCCGCGGCCGCGGAAGGGCTCCGGGCGGGCCGCGCGTCACGCGCACGCTTTCCGGATCCTCACCGCCCGCGCACTAGACTGCGGGCGTCCCACGCCGACCGGAGTCGATCACACCACCATGTCTGCACCCAACAAGTCCTATGACCCCGTCGAGGTGTCCGCGTTGCAGCCCGAGCAGCTCGACCGGGCCCGCGACGAGGCGCTCGCGGCGATCGCCGCGGCCGCCGACCTCGACGACCTCAAGCAGGTCCGCCTGGCGCACGCCGGCGACCGTTCCCCGCTGGCCCTCGCCAACCGCGAGATCGGCGCGCTGCCGCCGGCCGCCCGCGCCGACGCGGGCAAGCGCATCGGCGCCGCCCGCGGCGCGGTGTCCAAGGCGCTGAAGGAGCGCCAGGCCGTCCTGGAGGAGGAGCGCGACCAGCGCGTCCTCGTCGAGGAGACCGTCGACGTCACCCTGCCGTGGGACCGCGCGCCGCGCGGCGCCCGGCACCCGCTGACCACCATGCAGGAGCGCATGGCCGACGTCTTCGTCGCGATGGGCTTCGAGGTCTCCGAGGGCCCCGAGGTCGAGGCGGAGTGGTTCAACTTCGACGCCCTGAACTTCCTGCCCGACCACCCGGCCCGCACCATGCAGGACACCTTCTTCGTGGAGTCGGAGGAGTCCGGGCTGGTGATGCGGACGCACACCTCGCCGATGCAGATCAGGTCGCTGCTGTCGCGGCCGCTGCCGGTGTACGTGGTCGCGCCGGGCCGCACGTTCCGCACCGACGAGCTGGACGCCACGCACAGCCCGGTGTTCCACCAGCTGGAGGGCCTCGCCGTCGACGAGGGCCTGACCATGGCGGACCTGCGCGGCGGCATCGACGCGTTCGTCACCGGCATGTTCGGCGAGGGGCTGAGGACCCGGTTCCGGCCGTCGTACTTCCCGTTCACCGAGCCGTCGGCGGAGGTGGACATGCAGTGCTTCGTGTGCCGGGGCGCGTCCGCCGAGCCGGGCGGCGAGCCGTGCCGCACCTGCGGCTCGGAGGGCTGGATCGAGCTGGGCGGCTGCGGCATGGTCAACCCGCGGGTGCTGGTGGCCTGCGGCGTCGACCCGGACCGCTACAGCGGCTGGGCGTTCGGGCTGGGCGTCGAGCGGACGCTGATGTTCCGGCACGGCGTGGAGGACATGTACGACATGGTGGAGGGCGACGTCCGGTTCACCCTCCCGTTCGGGATGGAGATCTGATGCGGGCCCCGCTTTCCTGGGTGCGCGAGCACGTCGAGCTGCCGGCCGGCGTGACGGGCCGGGACCTGGCCGAGAGGCTGATCGCGGCGGGCCTGGAGGTCGAGACGGTCGAGCAGTCCGGCGCCGACATCTCCGGCACGCTGGTGGTCGGCGAGGTCCTGGCGTTCGAGGAGCTGACCGGCTTCAAGAAGCCGATCCGCTACTGCCAGGTGAACGTCGGCGACGCCAACGGCACCGGCGAGCCGCAGAACATCATCTGCGGCGCGACGAACTTCGAGGTCGGCGACCACGTCGTGGTGATCCTGCCCGGCGGCGTGCTGCCCGGCGGCTTCCAGATCGGCGCCCGCAAGACCTACGGCAAGATGTCCGAGGGCATGATCTGCTCGGTCACCGAGCTCGGCATCGGCGACGACCACAGCGGCATCCTCGTGCTGCCGCCGGACACGCCGGTCGGCGCCGACGCCGTCGAGCTGCTCGGCATCCGCGACGACGTCCTCGACATCGCCGTCACCCCGGACCGCAGCTACGCGCTGTCGATCCGCGGCATCGCCCGGGAGGCCGCGATCGCCTACGGGGTCCCGTTCACGGACCCGGCGGACGTGGAATTGCCCGCCAAGAACGGCGAGGCGTACCCGGCGAGCATCGGCGACCCGACCGCGTGCGATCGGTTCGTCCTGCGGGAGGTGCGCGGCTTCGACCCCGACGCGAAGACCCCGATGTGGATGCAGGTCCGCCTGCACCGCGCCGGGATGCGGCCGGTGTCGCTGGCGGTCGACGTCACCAACTACCTGATGTTGGAGCTCGGGCAGCCGCTGCACGCGTTCGACCGCGCGAAGCTCACCGGCCCGATCGTGGTGCGGCGCGCCGAGAAGGGCGAGAGCCTGGAGACCCTCGACCACGTCAAGCGCAAGCTGGACCCCGAGGACATCCTGATCACCGACGAGTCGGGCCCGATCTCGATGGCCGGGACGATGGGCGGCCTCGCGACGGAGATCGACGACCGCTCGGCCGACATGGTCATCGAGGCGGCGCACTTCGACGCGATCGGCACCGCCCGGATGAGCCGCCGGCACAAGCTGCACAGCGAGGCGTCCTACCGGTTCGAGCGGGGCGTCGACCGCGAGCTGCCGCTGTACGCGTCGTACCGCGCGGCGCGGATGCTGGCGGAGCTCGGCGGCGCGGAGATCGCGCCGGGCGTCACGCACGCCGAGGCCCCGGTCGCGCGGGTCACGATCACGATGCCGGCCGGGCACCCGGACAAGGTCGCGGGCGTGACGTACGGCCGCGACACGGTCGTCCGCCGCCTGGAGGAGGTCGGCTGCGCGGTCGAGGGGGACGACGTCCTCACGGTGACGCCGCCGTCGTGGCGGCCCGACCTGACCGACCCGAACGACCTCGCCGAGGAGGTCATCCGGCTCGAGGGCTACGAGGACATCCCGGCGCGCGCGCCGCGCCCGTCCGCCGGGCGGGGCCTGACGATCCAGCAGCGGCTCCGCCGCCGGGTCGGCCGGTCGCTCGCCGGCGCCGGGTACGTCGAGGTGCTGGCGTTCCCGTTCGTCTCCGCGAAGGACTGGGACGACCTGCAGCTGCCCGGCGACGACGCGCGGCGCCGCGCGCTGCGGCTGGCGAACCCGCTGTCGGAGGAGGAGCCGCTGCTGCGCACGACGCTGCTGCCGGGCCTGCTGCGGACGCTGGCGCACAACGTGGGGCGCGGCTTCCCCGACACGGCGCTGTTCGAGCTGGGCGTGGTGTTCCGGCCGCGTCCGGACGCGCCGGAGCGGGCGCCGCGGCTCGCGGTGGACCGCGGCCCGACGGCCGAGGAGGTCGCGTCCGTCGAGGCGGCGCTGCCCGACCAGCCGCACCGGGTGGCGGTCGTGCTGTCCGGCGACCGCGAGCCCTCGGGTTGGTGGGGCGGCGGGCGTCCGGCGCTGTGGGCGGACGCGGTGCAGGCCGCGCGCCTGGTCGCGGCCGAGGTCGGCGTGGAGCTGACGGTGAAGGCCGACCAGCACGCGCCCTGGCACCCGGGCCGCTGCGCCGCGCTGTACGTCGGCGACACGCTCGTCGGCCACGCCGGTGAGCTGCACCCGCGCGTCACCAAGGCGTACGGGCTGCCGGAGCGCACCTGCGCGATGGAGCTGGAGCTGCGCCGCCTCGGCGAGCCGGTGGCGGTCCGCGCGCCGCACGTGTCGACGTACCCGGTCGCCACGCAGGACGTCGCGCTCGTCGTCGACTCCGGGGTGCCCGCCGCGGAGGTCGAGGCGGCGCTGCGCGACGGCGCGGGCGAGCTGCTGGAGGCGATCCGGCTGTTCGACGTGTACACCGGCGAGCAGGTGGGGGAGGGGCGCAAGTCGCTCGCCTACTCGCTGCGGTTCCGCGCATCCGACCGCACGCTCACCGCCGAGGAGGCGTCGCAGGCCCGCGACGCCGCGGTCGCCGCCGCGGCCGAGCGCACCGGCGCGGTGCTGCGCGGCGCCTGATCAGCGGGCGTCTGATCCGCGGCGCCTGATCCGTGGGGACGTGCCCCGGGCCTGCCGAAGGCCCGGGGCACGTTCGCGTGTCAGCCCGCGTGGCCGAGGGATCCGTCGCGGCGGCCCGCGGAGACGAGCCGCTCCATCGACAGCGCGGCCACCGCGTACCAGCCGGCCCCGACGAGGGCCTCGGCGCCGAGGAGCCGCAGGACGTGCCCGGCCGGCGCGCCGTCGAGGATCCCGCGCACGGCCTGGAGCCCGTGCACGACCGGCAGCACGTTCACCGCGATCCGCAGCGGGGCGGGCCAGACGCCGACGGGGACGTTCACGCCGCCGAACGTCATGACGATCCCGTAGGCGAGGTTCAGCACGAGCCATTCGACGCCGCGGGCCCGCAGCGCGACGCCCGCCAGCGCGCACCCGTACCCGTAACTGCTGGCGAGGATCAGCAGGATGACGGGTGCCGCGTACGCGGCGCGCGGCCACGGCAGCGGGACGCCGAGCAGCGGCGGCAGGACGCACCACGCCACGAGCGAGCTGGTCAGGCCGGTGACCGTCCACTGCAGGCCGCGTCCCAGGTACACGGGCAGGTGCCCGGACGGCGTGATGGCCAGCAGCGGCAGCGTCCCGATCCGCCGCTCGCCCGCCAGCGAGATCACGACGATCGTGGCCTCCAGGCACGCCAGCACCACGATGTTGCCGACGAGGACGTAGCGCATGGTCGCGTCGTCACCGACGTAGTGCCCCAGCAGGGCGTAGAAGGACGCCTGGCACAGCAGCCGCACGAGCCAGCCGAACGTCCACGTCCGCCACGTGTAGACGGCGCTCATCTCGGCGAATCCGAGGATCAGCGACTCCCGGACGATCCGGAGGACGGGCCTCACGAGAACTCCACCGTCCCCTCGCGCCGCGTGCGGTCCACGTACCGCTGCGTCAGCCACAGGCCCGCCGCCATCGCCGCCGCGCTCAGCGCGACGATCGCCAGGACGGCCCGGGGCCAGCCGCGGGTGTCGCCGTGGACGGCGCCGCGCAGCAGGTCCGCGCTCCACGACAGGAACACCACGCGGCTGAACGGGTGGAGCCAGTCCGGCAGCGCCGCGACCGGGACGAGGATCCCGCCGAGGATGTAGAAGGGGTAGCCGAGGGAGTTCTGCAGGACGTCCCGCGCGCGCGACACCACGAACACGGCGGACAGCAGCGTGGCCGTCCCGACCGTCGCGAGGCAGGTGGCCGCGACCGCGATGGCGAACGTCCCCGGCGCGGCGACGGTCAGCCGCCGCCCGAACCCCACGGCGGCCACCAGCCAGGACTCGGCGAACGCGGCGGTGCCCACGAGCACCACCGTCGCGACCCGTCCCATCACGACCAGCCCGAACATGACGGGCGCCGCGATCAGCGCGGGGAACCGCCCCGCCCACCGGTCCTCGGTGACGATGCGGCCCGCGTAGTCGAGCGAGGCGACCCACAGCCCGATGAGCCCGGGCGCGAGGACGGCGTTCGCGACGACGTCCTCGCGGTGCGCCGCCAGCGTCAGCGCCAGCATCGTCGTGGTCTGCATCGGGGCGATGAGCAGCACGAGCGCGTGCTCCGGGCTGCGCCGTGACAGCGCGACCTGCAGCCGGGCCGCGTGCCACACGACGCGCAGCCCGCTCACCCGCATCGGCGCGCTCATACCCGCATCCCCCGGTCGCCGACCGCCCGCAGGTACACCTCTTCGAGGGTGGGCCGGCCGCGCCGCGCGGTGAGGACGTCGCGGTCGAGGAGCCAGCCGAGGACGCGGCGGGTGGCGTCCCGGTCGGCGGTGTGGACGCGCCACGTCCCACCGTCCCCGCGCTCGACGCCGGTCACTCCGGGCAGCAGCTCCAGCGGCCCGGTGAGGGCCGGGTCGGGGTGCGCGAAGTCGACGCATTCGCGGTCGCCGAGGAACCGTCCGGCGCGGGCCGGGTCGCCGGTCAGCAGCATCCGGCCGCGGTCGATCAGGGTCACCCGGTCGCAGAGCGCCGCCGCCTCGTCCATGTCGTGGGTGGCCAGCAGGAACGTGCGGCCCTCGGCGCGCAGGTCGAGGACGAGCCGGCGGAACGCGGCGGCGGCGACGGGGTCGAGGCCGGACGTCGGCTCGTCCAGGAACAGCACGCGGGGTTCGTGCAGCAGCCCGCGGGCGAGGTGCAGCCGCTGCCGCATCCCGCGCGAGAACGCCTCGACGGGGTCGCCGGCCCGGTCGGCGAGCCCGACGCGCTCCAGCAGCGCGTCCGCGCGGGCGCGGGCCGTCCGGCCGTCGAGCCGGTACAGCGCGCCCCAGAACAGCAGGTTCCGGCGCGCCGTCAGCCGGTCGTACAGGCCCCGGTCGCCGCCGAGGACGAGCCCGACGAGCGAGCGGACCGCCCGGGTGGCGGTGACGACGTCGTGGCCGAGGACGCGCGCCGTCCCGGCGGACGGCAGCAGCACGGTGGAGAGGATCTTGACGAGGGTGGTCTTGCCGGCGCCGTTCGGCCCGAGCAGCCCGTGGATCTCGTTCTGCGCGATGGTGAGGGTCAGCTCGTCGAGGGCGACGACGGTGTCGCGGCGTCTGCGCGTGTAGGTGCGGCGCAGCCCGCTGGTGTGCACGGCGGGTTCCATGCTCCGACCGTCGCCGTAAGGGACGGGCCCGGGCCATAAGGCCGCGGCTCAGATCCGCCCGGCGCCGTCCTAAGCGCGCCGCGTCCCGGGCTCAGGCCAGGCCGCGGTCGCGGGCGGCGGCCGCGGCCTCCCCCCGGGACGCGACGCCGAGCTTGGCGAGGATGTTCGACACGTGCACGCTGGCGGTCTTGGGGGAGATGACGAGTTCCTCGGCGATCTCCCGGTTGGAGCGTCCGCGCGCCAGCAGCCGCACCACCTCCGACTCGCGGGCGGTGAGCGGCCCGCCCGCCGGGCCGGACAGCCCGGCGCGGCGGGCGCGTTCGGAGATCCGCCGGGCCAGCGGCGCGGCGCCGAGGCGCGCGGCGATCCCGGCGGCGCGGTCGAGCCGCTCGGCGGCGGACGCCCGGTCGCCGCGCGCCAGGTCGGCGCAGGCCGCGTCGAACAGGGCCTGTGCGAGCGGATACGGCAGGTCCAGCCGTTCCCAGGTGCGGATCACCGCGTCCCAGCCGGCGGGGCCGCCGGTCAGCGCGGTCACGGCGGCCTTGTGCGCCGCCGCCACGGGCGTCGCGGCGGGCGTGCGGGCGGCCAGGGCGGCGATCTCGGACGGATCCGTGCCGCCGGCGCGCGCGATCGTCTCCAGCAGCGGCCAGAGGTAGCAGGGCTGCACGGCGAGGCGCGGATGGCGCAGGACGGCGTCCGCCGTTGTCCGGGCGGCGGGCCGGTCCTCCTCCGCCAGCCGCCACTCGACGATCATCTGGGCGAGGGGCAGCACCGTCTGCGGGGGCCCGGCGCCGAGCGGGACGGCGAGCGCCTCGGGATCGGGTTCCGGGCCGGTGCCCCGCGCGGCCAGCAGCGCGATCCGCCAGATCATCATCTGGAGGCGGACGGCCGGGCCGTGGTGGCGGTCCAGCCGCCGCGCGAGGAGTTCAGCGGCCTCGTCCCAGCGGCCGAGCCGGTACAGCGCCTCCACCTGGTTGACGGCCGGCGCGAGCCCCGTGCTGTGCGCGAGCCCCGCGTCCTCCGCCACGGCGAGCCCTTCGCCCGTGAGCGCCAGCGCCTCGGCGGCGCGGCCGGTGTTCAGCCGCGCGTGCGCGAGCGTGTTCAGCACCCGGACGCGCTCCCCGGCGCCGAGCCCGCGGGAGAGGAGCCGTTCCAGCGGTCCGGTGTCGCCGTCGCCGTCGCGCGCGGCGGCCGCGGCGACGATGAACTCCAGGCCGCCGGTCCGCGGCGCCGGGTCGAGGGCGGCGGCGAGCTCCAGCGCCTCGCGGCCGAGCCGTCCCCCCTCGTCCATCGCCCCGTGGACGAGCAGCCGGGAGGCGAGGTGCGCGAGCCTCTTGACGCGGTCCGGGGGCGAGGCGGCGGCGAGGCGTGCGGCCTCACGGAGGTCGTCCAGCTCGCCGTCGTGCCCCTGGAATCCGCGCAGCATCCCCCGGAGCGCGAGGAGCCGGGCGGCCTCGACGGGGGAGCGGGCCGGGTCGGTGCCGTCCAGCGCCTGTCGCACGAGCGGCAGCCCGCGCCTGGGGTCGCCGGCCGCGCTCGCGGCCTCCGCCGCCGCCTCCAGTACCCGCAGGCGGGTGCGCCCGGTCAGTTCGGCGGCGCCGGGGACGTCGTCCCACAGGGCGAGGACGCGTTCCAGCAGGGTCAGCTGCTCGGCGTAGGCGGTCGCCGCCTGCCGCTCGCCGGCGGCGCGCCACGCCGCGGCGAGCGCCTTGGCCGGGTCCCCGCACCCTTCCCAGTGGACGGCGAGGGCACCGAACGGGGCGTCGCTGAGCGCGGGGGCCCGCTCGATGGTCTCGGCGTAGCGGCGGTGCAGGCCGGTCCGCTCGCCCGGCAGCAGAGCGTCGTGGACGGCGTCGCGGATGAGCGCGTGCCGAAACGCGTACCCGTCTCCGCCGGCGGTCAGCAGGCCGTGCTCGACGGCCGGGCGCAGCGCCTCGCTCAGCTCGGCGTCCGTCCGCCCGGTCACCGCGGCGAGCAGGGCGTGGCCCACCCGGTCCCCGGCGGCGCTCGCCGCGCGCAGCGCCGCGCGGGTGGGCTCGGGGAGCCGGTCGACGCGGGCGAGCAGCAGGTCGCGCAGCGTCCCGGGCAGGGCCTCGCCGGGGTGCGCGACGAGCGTCTCGACGAACAGCGGGTTGCCGCCGCAGCGCGCGTGGACGTCCCGGACCGCGGCGTGGTCGGCGGCGCCGAGGATGCCGCGCATCTGGTCGGCCACCTCGGCGGCGGTCAGGGGCGGCAGGTCGAGCCGGGTGACGTGGGGGAGCCGCGCGAGCTCGGCGAACGGCGCGCGGGTCGCCGGGTCCTCGGGGCGGAACGTCACGACCAGCAGCACCCCGGGGCGCGGCGGGTTGCGGAGCAGGAAGGACAGCAGGTCGCGCGTCGAGGCGTCGGCCCAGTGCGCGTCCTCGACGACGAGGACGACCGGTTCGCGCGCGCCGAGCCGTTCGGCGAGCGTGAGCACGTGCTCGAACAGCCGCATCTGGCCGGTGCCGTCGTCGGGCGGCGGGGCGGCGGCGCTCAGCGCGGGCATCAGCCGGGCCAGCTCCGGCAGCGCCGCCGCGGGCATCAGCGCGGTGACCGCGTCCCGGCCGAGCCGCCGCAGGATCGCGGTGAACGGCGCGTAGGGCAGGCTCGCGGCGCCGAGGTCGAGGCAGCCGCCGGTGACGGCGCGGACGTCCCGGGAGAACTCCTCGACCAGGCGGGACTTGCCGCCGCCCGCCTCGGCGGCGACCAGCACGGCCGCGGCCTCGCCCGCGCGGGCGCGGTCATGGGCGGCGCGCAGCGCGGCCAGCTCGGCGGCGCGCCCGGCGAAGACCGGGCTGACGGGTCCCATGCGTTCAGCATGGCGGCACGCGTCCCGGCGATCCACCGGAATTCGCGCTAAAAGATACTTGTGTCGTGATAAGGGTCCGGGTAGCCTGGACGCGTCACATCGCCGCCCGGCAGGGAGAGTCCGTTGGAGTTCTGAGGTCCGGCACCGCGCAGCGGCCGTCCACCGGCCCGCGCACGACCTCAGCGGACTCCCGTCCCGCCGGGCTTTCCCATGCCCGCCCGCGCGTCGCGCGCCCTTCGCGGTGCCTCCATGTGTCCGCACACCCCCCGCCCGCCATGGAGGCCGCTCATGTCATTCGCCATCGTCTGCTCGGACCTGTCGTTCGGCTGGCCCGACGGCACCGCCGTCCTGGACGGGCTGGACGCCGCGTTCGGCCCCGGCCGGACCGGCCTGATCGGGGTCAACGGGTCCGGCAAGTCCACCCTGCTCAAGCTGATCGCCGGGGAGCTGCGTCCCGGTTCCGGGACCGTGAGCGTCGAGGGCGAGGTCGGCCACCTGCCGCAGAACCTCGCCCTGGACGGCGCCGCGACCGTCGCGGACCTGCTCGGCATCGGCGCGGCCCGCGCGGCGCTGCACGCCATCGAGCGCGGCGAGGCCACCGAGGAGAACTTCGCCGCCGTCGGCGACGGCTGGGACGTCGAGGAGCGCGCCCTCGCCGAGCTGGGCCGGCTCGGCCTCGGCCACCTCGACCTGGACCGTCCGGTCGCGGCGCTGTCGGGCGGCGAGACGGTGATGACCGGGCTCGCCGCGCTGTTCCTGGCCCGCCCCGACGTGCTGCTCCTCGACGAGCCGACCAACAACCTCGACCTGGACGCCCGGCACCGCCTGTACGCCGCCGTCGAGTCCTGGACGGGCGTGCTGGTCGTCGTCAGCCACGACCGGGAGCTGCTTGACCGGGTCGACGCCATCGCCGACCTGCGCGACGGCGCCGTCCGGTCGTTCGGCGGGAACCTGTCCGCCTACGAGGAGCTGCTCGCCGTCGAGAAGGAGGCCGCCGAACGGATGGTCCGCGTCGCCGGGACCGACCTGCGCCGCCAGAAGCGCGAACTGGAGGAGGCTCACGTCAAGCTCGCGCGCCGCAAGCGCTACGCGAACAAGATGTACGAGAACAAGCGGGAACCGAGGGCCGTCATGAAGCTGCGGAAGCGGGAGGCGCAGGTCTCGGCGGGCAAGCACCGCATCATGCACGAGGAACGCCTCGCCGGGGCGCGGACGCGGCTCGCCGAGGCGGAGGACGCCGTCCGCGAGGACGCCGCGATCCGGATCGAGCTGCCCGCCACCCGCGTCCCGGCCGGCCGGACGGTCGTCGCGGTCACCGGGCTGCGGGCGGCCGAGCCGGCGCCGGGCACGCTGAGCGAGCTGATCGTCCGGGGCCCGGAGCGGATCGCGCTGACCGGGCCGAACGGTTCGGGCAAGACGACGTTCCTGCGCGCGCTCACCGGCGAACGCGTCCCGGACGGCGTGTCGGTGCGGATCGGCGTGGACGGCGTCCGGTACCTGCCGCAGCGGCTCGACGTCCTCGACGGGGACCGCAGCGTCGTCGACAACGTGCGCGCGTTCGCGCCGTCGGCGACGCCGGCGGAGATCCGGCAGGGGCTGGCCCGGTTCCTCTTCCGGGGCGGGAGCGCCGACCGGCTCGCCGGAACCCTGTCGGGCGGCGAGCGGCTCCGCGCGGTGCTGGCGTCGCTGCTGCTCGCCGAACCGGCGCCGCAGCTCCTGCTGTTGGACGAGCCGACCAACGACCTCGACATGGCCAGTGCCGCGCAGCTCGGCCAGGCCCTCGCCGCCTACGAGGGCACGCTGCTCGTGGTCAGCCACGACCTGCCGTTCCTGCGGACGCTCGGCCTCACCCGCCGGCTGCGCATGGACCGCCGCACCGGCCTGTCCGAGGCGGAGCCCATGTGACGCGGCGAGGCCCCGCGCGGAACGTCCGCGCGGGGCCTCCATCCCTCCGGCACGCCGGTCAGGTCAGGACGCGGCGGGTGAACGTGCGCGTCGCGGCCCACGTCAGCAGGGCCGTCCCGCCGACGATGGCGAGCAGGAACGCCCACGCCGGCATGTGCGGGATGCCGGGCGTCAGGGTGCTGCGCAGCCCCTCGCTGACGTAGACGAGCGGGTTGAACAGGCTGAGGATCTGCAGCCACCGGATGTGGTCCAGCGCCGACCACGGGTAGTACACGCAGCCGAGCATCGTCATCGGCAGCAGCACCATCGCGAACAGGACCTGCACCTTCTGCGGGTTCAGCAGCGTGCCGAGCAGCAGCCCGCCCGCCGCGGCCAGCAGCGACCCCGCCACCATCACCACGACCAGCACGGGCCAGTTCTCGACGTGCACGTGCGGGGACTGGCCATCGGCGTGGATGAGCAGCACGGCCGGGAACACCAGCAGCCCGCCGATCAGCCCCTGCACCGCCGCCGCGACGATCTTCTGCACCGCCAGCAGCGGGATCGGCACCGGCGCGAGCGCCCGGTCGGTGATGGACTTCTGCCAGTTCAGCTCCATCATCAGCGGGAAGATCACCGCCATCATCGCCTGCATGATGATGGACGAGCCGACCAGCCCGGGCACCAGGATCGTGGAGAACGTCGGCCCGCCGGGCCCGCCCGCCATCGCGCCGCCGCCGAGCTTCGGCAGCACGTAGGAGAAGACGAACACGAACATCACCGGCTGCACCAGCACCCGGACGAACGTCGACAGGAAGTTCTTGCGCATCACCCGCGCCTCGCGCGCCATCATCGCGGCGAACGTGCGGGGGATCGTCGCCCGCGCCGCGGGCGGGGGCGTCAGGACGGTGGCGGCCGGGGCGCTCATTCGCGGTATTCCCTTCCGGTGAGGGTGAGGAAGACGGTCTCCAGGCTGGGGCGCAGCTGCGTGGCGTCGGTGACGCCGACGCCGGCGGCCGACCCGATCGCGACCAGCTCGCCCAGGATCCCGTCGGGCTCGGTGGCGAACACCCGCACCTGGCCGTCGTTGACCTCGACCTTGCTGATGCCGTCGCGGTCGGACAGCTTGTGGATCTGGTCGGGCGCGGGCGCGTCGTAGGCGACGGTGATGACGGTGTCGGCGCCCGCCGCGTTCTTCAGCTCGTCCACGGTGCCGGAGGCGAGGATCTTCCCGTGGTCGACGACCGCGACGCGGTCGCAGAGCGCCTCGGCCTCCTCCATGTAGTGGGTGGTGAGCAGGATCGTCTGCCCGCCGGCCTGCAGGCCGCGCAGCACCTCCCACAGGTTGGTGCGGGTCTGCGGGTCGAGGCCGGCGGTCGGCTCGTCCAGGAACAGCACCTCGGGCCCGTGCATCAGGGCGCGGCAGATCATCACCCGCTTGGCCTGCCCGCCCGACATCTCGAACGGGTTGCCCTTGCGGTGCTCGGTGAGCCCGAACAGCTCCATCAGCTCGTCGGCGCGGCGCCGGGCGTCGCGGGCGCTGAGCCCGAAGAACCGGCCGCGGAACTCCAGGTTCTCGGCGGCGGTGAGGTCGCTGTCGAGGGTGTTGTTCTGCGACACGACGCCGATCCGGCGCTTGATCTCGACGGCGTCCTTCACCACGTCGAGGCCGGACACCCGCGCGGTGCCGCCGGTCGGGACGACCAGGGTGGTGAGCATGCCGATGGTCGTGGACTTGCCCGCGCCGTTCGGGCCGAGCAGCCCGAAGAACTCGCCGCGCGGCACGTCGAGGTCGATGCCGCGGACGGCGGGCACCTCGGGCCGCGGCCCGGCGGCCGGGTAGGTCTTCTTCAGCTCCACCGTCTGGACGGCGGGCTCGGGGGGTGCGCTCACGCGCGGTCTCCCTTCCCTTGCGTGCCCTCGGAGTAGGTCTCGAACTGCTTGATCAGGTTGAGCAGGAACCGGCGGACGGCCGCCTCGTCGCCCTCGTCGACGACGTCGTAGAGCTCGTGCAGGTCCGCGCCGATCGGCCCGGACTTCTCGGCGACCAGCCGGCGGCCCGAGTCGGTGATGCGCAGCATCACCCCGCGCCGGTCGCGGTGCGAGCGCTCCCGGACGACGTGCCCGTTGCGCTCGAGCGTGTCGACGACCGACGTCACCGTGGCCGGGGTGACGAGCAGCCGCTTGGCGCACTCGCTCGGGCGCAGGCCGTCCTCGACGACGAGCAGGCGGAGCAGGAAGAACCCCGCGGGGCTGATGCCGTGCCGCTCGACGATCCGCCAGACGACGGGCCCCGACAGCCGCGTGGCGGCGGCGAAGAGCCGGCCGACGGGCCACTCCTCCATGGGGCCGAGGACCGTGAGGTCGCCGAAGCCGAGGTTCTCCATGGCGGCGATGTTAGGCCACTGATGGTTCGAGGGCAAATCTTTAGACACCTAATTACTCTCGGCGGCATGGATGTCAATGTAAGTTGACATCACGGCCGTGTCAACCAGTGTTGACATTCAGGAGGGTCGAGCGGCCGCGCGGTCCCTGTGTCGCTCGTCTCAGAACGCGCTGACCGCCGGTCCGACGTTGAATAGGTTTCCAGTTGCGTGCATACTCTTACCTGCTTGCTTCCGAAGGAGTGGACATGGGAATCCGGACGGCGGTCGCCGGCGCCAGCGGTTACGCGGGCGGCGAGCTGCTGCGCATCCTCGCGGGACATCCAGAGTTCGAGATCGGCGCGCTCACGGCCGGCGCCAACGCGGGCACGGAGCTCGGCGCGCACCAGCCGCATCTGCGATCCCTGGCCGGGCGCGTCCTGGAGGAGACCACCCCGGACACCCTGGCCGGCCACGACGTGGTGTTCCTGGCCCTGCCGCACGGGCAGTCCGGGCCGCTGGCGGCCGAGCTCGGCGACGACGTCCTCGTCGTCGACTGCGGCGCCGACCACCGGCTCACCGACCCCGCCGCCTGGGAGGCCTTCTACGGCACCCCGCACGCCGGCACCTGGCCGTACGGGCTGCCGGAGCTGCCGGGACAGCGGGACGCGCTGCGCTCCACCAAGCGGATCGCCGTCCCCGGCTGCTACCCGACCGCCGTCACCCTCGCGCTCTTCCCGGCGTTCGCCGCCGGGCTCGCCGAACCCGACGTCGTCGTGGTCGCCGCGTCCGGCACCTCCGGCGCCGGCCGGTCCCTCAAGCCGCACCTGCTCGGCAGCGAGGTCATGGGCTCGGTCAGCGCCTACGCGGCCGGCGGCGTCCACCGGCACACCCCCGAGATGACGCAGAACCTCGGCGCCGTCGCCGGCGAGCCGGTCACCGTGTCGTTCACGCCGACGCTGGCCCCGATGAGCCGCGGCATCCTCGCGACCTGCACCGCCAAGGCCCGTCCCGGCGTCACCGCCGCGACGCTCCGCGCCGCCTACGGCGACGCCTACGCCGGCGAGCCGTTCCTCGGCCTGCTGCCCGAGGGGCAGTGGCCCGCCACCTCCATGACGCTCGGCGCGAACACCGCGCTCGTCCAGATCGCCCTGGACGAGGCGGCCGGCCGCATCATCGCGGTCGCCGCCGTCGACAACCTCGCCAAGGGCACCGCGGGCGGCGCCGTCCAGAGCGCCAACCTCGCCCTCGGCCTCCCGGAAGAACTCGGGCTGACCACGATCGGAGTGTCCCCTTGAGCGTCACCGCCCCCCGGGGTTTCCGCGCCGCCGGCGTCGTCGCCGGGCTGAAGGACAGCGGCACCCGCGACCTGGCCCTCGTCGTCAACGACGGGCCGTCCCGCGCCGCCGCCGCCGTCTTCACCCGCAACCGCGTCAAGGCCGCGCCCGTCCTGTGGTCGGAGCAGGTCCTCAAGGGCGGCCGCGTCCGCGCGGTCGTGCTGAACTCCGGCGGCGCCAACGCCTGCACCGGCGCCCCCGGCTTCCAGGACACCCACGCCACCGCGGAGAAGGCCGCCGAGCTGCTCGTCGACTCCGCCGGCGAGATCGCCGTCTGCTCCACCGGCCTGATCGGGGAGCGGCTGCCGATGGACGCGCTGCTGCCCGGCGTGGACAAGGCCGTCGCCGAGCTGTCGCGCGGCGACGGCGGCCTCGCCGCCGCCGACGCGATCCGCACCACCGACACCGTCGCCAAGATCTCCTTCCGGCAGGGCGACGGCGGCTACATGATCGGCGCGATGGCCAAGGGCGCCGGCATGCTCGCCCCGTCCCTGGCCACCATGCTCTGCGTCATCACCACCGACGCCGACCTGCCCGCCGAGGCCCTCGACCGGTCGCTGCGCGCCGCCACCCGCGTCACCTTCGACCGGCTCGACTCCGACGGCTGCATGTCGACCAACGACACCGTCCTGCTGATGGCGTCCGGCGCGACCGGCGCCGTCCCCGCCGAGGAGGAGTTCACCGCGCTGCTCACCGAGGTGTGCGCCGACCTGACCCGGCAGCTCCTCGTGGACGCCGAGGGCGCGTCCAAGGCCATCGCGATCGAGGTCGTCGGCGCCGCGTCCGAGGACGACGCCGTCACGGTCGGCCGTTCCATCGCCCGCAACAACCTGCTCAAGTGCGCCATCCACGGCGAGGACCCCAACTGGGGACGGGTGCTGTCGGCGATCGGCACCACCGACGCCGTCTTCGAGCCCGACCAGCTCAACGTCGCGATCAACGGCGTGTGGGTGTGCCGGAACGGCTCGTTCGGCGACGACCGCGACAAGGTCGACATGCGCCCCCGCGACGTGACGATCACCGCCGACCTGTCCGCCGGCCCGCACAGCGCCACCGTCTGGACGAGCGACCTCACCGCCGACTACGTCCACGAGAACTCGGCGTACTCGACATGACCGCGATCACCAGCGGCGCGGACATGCGCAAGAACCGCGCCGGCGTCATGGGCAAGGCGGAGACGCTGATCAAGGCGCTGCCGTGGCTGGAGCGCTTCCACGGCACGACCGTCGTGATCAAGTACGGCGGGCACGCGATGACCGACGAGGCGCTGCGCCACCAGTTCGCCGAGGACATCGTGTTCCTGCGCTACGCCGGGCTGAAGCCGGTCATCGTGCACGGCGGCGGCCCGCAGATCAACGCCGCGCTGGAGCGCAACGGCATCGACTCGACGTTCACCGCCGGGCTGCGCGTCACCACCCCGGAGGCCATGGAGGTCGTCCGGATGGTCCTGACCGGGCAGGTGCAGCGCGACGTCGTCGGGCTGATCAACCGGCACGGGCCGTTCGCCGTCGGCATGTCCGGCGAGGACGCCAACCTGTTCACCGCCGAGCGCAAGCACGCGCTCGTCGACGGCGAGCGCGTCGACATCGGCCAGGTCGGCGAGATCGTCGAGGTGCAGGTCGGCGCCGTCCGCGCGCTGCTGGACGACGGCCGCGTCCCGGTCGTGTCGAGCGTCGCGCGCGGCGACGACGGCGAGGTGTACAACGTGAACGCCGACACGGCCGCGGCGGCGCTCGCCGTCGCGCTGGACGCGGTGAAGCTGGTCGTGCTCACCGACGTCGAGGGCCTGTACGCCGACTGGCCCGACAGCGACGACGTGATCGACCGGCTGACCACCGACGAGCTGGCGGCGCTGCTGCCGGAGCTGTCCGCCGGGATGGTGCCGAAGATGGAGGCGTGCCTGGCCGCCGTGCGCGGCGGCGTCCCCCAGGCGCACGTCCTGGACGGGCGGGTCCCGCACTCGCTGCTGCTGGAGATCTTCACCGACGAAGGGATCGGAACGATGGTGCTGCCGAGCCTCCCCGGCGGACCCGTGACGGAGGACCTCACATGAGCACGGCGGACCTGCGGAAGCGGTTCGAGGCCGCGTTCATGCCGAACTACGGCGTCCCGCCGGTCGCGCTCGCGCGCGGCGAGGGCTGCCGGGTGTGGGACGCCGACGGCCGCGAGTACCTCGACCTGATCGCCGGGATCGCGGTCAGCTCGCTCGGGCACGCCCACCCCGCCCTCGTCGAGGCGGTGTCCGCGCAGGCCGCGACCATCGCCCACACGTCCAACCTGTTCCTGAACGAGCCGGAGGTGCTGCTCGCCGAGCGGCTGCTCGGCCTGCTCGGCGGCGACGGGCGGGTGTTCCTCGCCAACAGCGGCACCGAGGCCAACGAGGCCGCCCTCAAGCTCGCGATCAAGTACGGCAAGACGAACGGCCGCACGTACTTCGTCGCGACGGAGAACGGCTTCCACGGCCGCAGCATGGGCGCGCTGTCGCTCACCGGGAAGAAGGCGATCCGCGAGCCGTTCGGCCCGTTCGCCATCGACGTCCGGTTCGTCCCCTACGGCGACGCGGACGCGCTCAAGGCCGCCGTGGACGGGCAGTGCGCCGCGGTGTTCCTCGAGCCCACGCAGGGCGAGGCCGGGGTCGTCCCGCCGCCCCACGGGTACTTCGCCGAGGCCCGCCGGATCTGCGACGCGACCGGCGCGCTGTTCGTCGCCGACGAGATCCAGTCCGCGATCGGCCGGACCGGCGCCTGGTTCGCGTTCCAGCACGAGAACGCCCGCCCGGACGTCCTCACGCTCGCGAAGGGCCTCGGCGGCGGCCTGCCGATCGGCGCGTGCGTCGCGTTCGGCGAGCACGGCGAGATCTTCGCCAAGGGCGACCACGGCAGCACGTTCGGCGGCAACCCGGTCAGCGCCGCCGCAGCCCTCGCCGTCCTCGACACCATCGAGAAGGACGGGCTCCTCGCCAACGCCGCCGCCGTGGGGGAGACCCTCGCGTCCGGCATCGAGGCGATCGGCCACCCGCTGCTCAAGGGCGTCCGCGGCCGGGGCCTGTGGCGCGCCGCCGTCCTCACCGGCCCGCACGCGCCCGCCGTCGAGGCCGCCGCCCGCGACGCCGGCTTCCTGATCAACGCCCTCCAGCCGGACGCGCTGCGGCTCGCCCCGCCGCTCGTCCTCACCGAGGAGCAGGCCCGCTCGTTCACCACCGCGTTCCCCTCGATCCTCGACGCCGCCGCGTCCGCCGTGAAGGAGAGCTGACCCATGACCGTCCGGCACTTCCTGCGCGACGACGACCTCGCGCCCGCCGAGCAGGCCGAGGTCCTCGACCTCGCCGCGACGATGAAGAAGGACCGGTTCGCCCACCGGCCCCTGGAGGGCCCGCGGTCGGTCGCGGTGCTGTTCGACAAGCCGTCCACCCGGACCCGGCTGTCGTTCGCCGCCGGCATCGCCGAACTCGGCGGCAACGCCCTCGTCATGGACGCCGGCACCAGCCAGCTCGGCCGCGGCGAGACCATCGCCGACACCGCCCGCGTCCTGGAACGCCAGGTCGCCGCGATCGTCTGGCGGACCGCCGGGCAGGAGCGCATCGAGGAGATGGCCGCCGGCACGGCCGTCCCCGTCGTCAACGCCCTCACCGACGAGTTCCACCCCTGCCAGATCCTCGCCGACCTGCAGACCGTCCGGGAGGCCAAGGGCGCCCTCGCCGGCGCGACCCTCGCCTACTTCGGCGACGGCGCGAACAACATGGCCCACTCCTACCTGCTCGGCTGCGCCACCGCCGGGATGCACGTCCGCGTCGCCGCGCCGGCGTCCCTGCCGCCCGACCCCACCGTCGTGGCGCGCGCCACCGAGATCGCCGCCGCCACCGGCGGGTCGGTGACCGTCACCGGCGACGCCGCGCAGGCCGCCGCCGGAGCCGACGTCCTCGCCACCGACACTTGGGTGTCGATGGGCGAGGAGGGCAAGGAGACCTCCCTCTACGAGCCGTACCAGGTGAACGAGGAGCTCCTCGCCCGCGCCGACCCCGAGGCGGTCGTCCTGCACTGCCTGCCCGCCTACCGCGGCAAGGAGATCACCGCCGGCGTCCTCGACGGCCCCCGCAGCCGCGTGTGGGACGAGGCGGAGAACCGGCTGCACGCCCAGAAGGCCCTGCTCGCCTGGCTGCTGGAGCGATCCCGGTGACCACCCCGATGACCAAGACCGCCCGCCAGTCCCGGGTGATCGACCTGCTGACCCGCCACCCCGTCCACTCGCAGGGCGAGCTCGCCAAGCTCCTGCAGGACGACGGCGTCGACGTCACCCAGGCCACCCTCTCCCGCGACCTCGTCGAGATCGGCGCCGTCAAGCTCCGCGCCGACGACGGCAGCCTCATCTACGCCGTCCCCGGCGAGGGCGGCGAGCGGATCCGCCGCGCCCGCACCGGCGCCGCCGAGACCTTCGCCGGACGGCTCTCCCGGATCGCCGCCGAACTGCTCGTCTCGGCGGAGGCGTCGGCGAACCTGGTCATCGTCCGCACCCCGCCGGGCGCGGCCCAGTACCTCGCCTCGGCGATCGACCACGCCGAATGGCCGACGATCCTCGGCACGGTCGCGGGCGACGACTCCATCCTCGTCATCGCCCGCGACCCGGACGGCGGCGACGAGGTCGCCGAGGCGCTCCTCAGGCTGACCGCCGGCCGGGAACGACGAGGCTAGCGCCGCCCGCCGCCCGCGCGGCGGGACCGCCCCGCCGCGCGGGGCGCCTGACGCGCGCCCCGGCACCGGGGCATGGTGGGATGGCGAGTACACGAACGCACAGCGCCGAGAAGAAGAGGAATTCCGTGACCAAGGCACCGACGCGACTGTGGGGCGGCCGGTTCGAGGGCGGCCCGTCGGACGCGCTCGCGCGGCTCTCGGTGAGCGTCCAGTTCGACTGGCGGCTCGCCCCGTACGACCTGATGGGCTCGCGCGCCCACGCCCGCGTCCTCAACCGGGCCGGGCTGCTCACCGACGACGAGCTCGAGCGCATGATCGGTGCCCTCGACGACCTCGAGGCCGCCTGCCGGTCCGGGGAGTTCCGGCCCGCCGTCGCCGACGAGGACGTGCACACCGCCCTCGAACGCGGCCTCCTCGAGCGCCTCGGCGCCCTCGGCGGCAAGCTGCGCGCCGGCCGCAGCCGCAACGACCAGGTCGCCACCGACCTGCGCCTCTACCTGCGCGACCACGCCCGGCAGATCGTCTCCCGGCTCGTCGAGCTGGAGACCGCGCTGATCGCGCAGGCCGAGCACAACCTCGGGGTCGCCGCGCCCGGCATGACCCACCTGCAGCACGCGCAGCCCGTGCTGTTCTCCCACCAGCTGCTCGCGCACGTCCAGCCGCTCACCCGCGACATCGACCGGCTCCGCGACTGGGACAAGCGCGCCGCGATCTCCCCGCTCGGCTCCGGCGCCCTCGCCGGCTCCTCGCTGCCCCTGGACCCGCAGGCCACCGCCGCCGAGCTCGGCTTCGACGCCGCCGCGCCCAACTCCATGGACGCCGTCGCCGACCGCGACTTCGTCGCCGAGTTCCTGTTCACCGCCGCGCTGATCGGCGTGCACCTGTCCCGCCTCGGCGAGGAGGTCTGCCTCTGGGCGTCGCAGGAGTTCCGCTGGATCGAGATGGACGACACCTACGCCACCGGGTCGTCGATCATGCCGCAGAAGAAGAACCCCGACGTCGCCGAGCTGGCCCGCGGCAAGGCCGGCCGCCTCATCGGCCACCTCGTCGGGCTCCTCACGACCCTCAAGGGCCTCCCGCTCACCTACAACCGCGACCTCCAGGAGGACAAGGAGGGCGCGTTCGACGCCGTCGAGACGCTGCTGCTCGTCCTGCCCGCGATGTCCGGCCTGATCGCCACCATGCGGGTCAACACCGAGCGGCTGGAGACCTCCGCGCCCGACGGGTTCGCCCTCGCCACCGACCTCGCCGAGCTGCTGGTGCGGCGCGGCGTCGCGTTCCGCGACGCCCACGAGGTCGTCGGGCACCTCGTCGTCTGGTGCCAGGTCAACGACAAGGACTTCGACGACCTCACCGACGACGAGCTGGCCAAGGTGTCGCCGCACCTCACGCCGGACGTCCGCGAGGTCCTCAACGTCCAGGGCGCCCTCGCGTCCCGCAAGGCCTACGGCGGCACCGCCCCCGACCGCGTCCGCGAGCAGATCGCGGCGCTCCGCGCCCAGGTCAACGACCACGCCTCCTGGGCCGCCGACTCCGACGCCTGACCGCCGCCTGGAGCGGAGCGGAAGGCGGCGGTCGAGCCGCCCTTTGCCGGTGCGTCCCGTTACGGGGGACTCACCGGGGCCGGGGCGGTCGGCGCCGCCCTCTAGGCTGGTCGACCGGCGGACCACCCCCCTAGACCACGGTGAGGCGATGGACGGCACGTTGCTGCCACGGGACTTCTTCGACCGGCCGGTGGACGAGGTGGCGCCCTCGCTGCTCGGGCACGTGATCACGCATCGCACGCCCGAGGGCGAGGTCGCCGCGCGGCTCACCGAGGTCGAGGCGTACGCGGGCCCGCTCGACCCCGCGTCCCACGCGTACCGCGGCGAGACGCCGCGCAACGCGGTCATGTTCGGCCCGCCCGGGCACGTCTACGTGTACTTCACCTACGGCATGCACTTCTGCATGAACCTGGTCTGCGGGCCCGAGGGGACGTCGTCGGCGGTGCTGCTGCGCGCCGGCGAGATCATCGCGGGGGAGGATCTCGCCCGGGCCCGCCGCCCGAAGTCCACCGTCCGGGACCTGGCCCGCGGCCCGGCCCGGCTGTGCCAGGCCCTCGGCGTCGTCCGGGACCAGAACGGGCTGGACGTGTGCACCCCCGGCGGCGAGATGACGGTCCTGCACGGCGAGCCCGCCGACCCCGCGCTGATCCGCAGCGGACCGCGGACCGGCGTCAACGGTGCCAAGGAGGTGCCGTGGCGGTTCTACGTCGACGGCGACCCGACGGTGTCGCCGTACCGGGCGCACGTCCCGCGCGTCCGGCGGAAGGCCGCCGGGCGGGCCTGACCTCCGAATATCGTTGGCGTGGGCTTCCGCCCATCGGGCAGTCTGGTGAAAGAGCCGGACGGCAAGGCTGAGACGAGGGAGAACGTGACCGACATCCTGGATGACCTCGCGTGGCGCGACCTGATCGCGCAGTCCACCGATCTGGACGAGATGCGGGCGCAGCTCGCCGCGGGGCCGGTCACGCTGTATTGCGGTTTCGACCCGACGGCGCCCTCGCTGCACCTCGGCAACCTCATCCAGATCCTCGTGCTGCGGCGCTTCCAGAAGGCGGGGCACCGCCCGCTCGGGCTCGTCGGCGGCGCCACCGGCCTCATCGGCGACCCGAGCGGCAAGAGCGCCGAACGCGTCCTGAACTCCGAGGAGACCGTCGCGGGGTGGGTCGAGCGGATCCGCGGCCAGGTGTCGCGGTTCCTGGACTTCGACGACGGCCCCACCGGCGCCACCATGGTCAGCAACCTCGACTGGACCGGCCCCATGTCGGCCATCGAGTTCCTGCGCGACATCGGCAAGCACTTCCCGGTCAACCGGATGCTCGCCCGCGAGACCGTCAAGGCGCGCCTCGACACCACCGGCATGAGCTACACCGAGTTCAGCTACGTGCTCCTGCAGTCCATGGACTTCCTGGAGCTGTACCGGCGGCACGGGTGCGTGCTGCAGACGGGCGGCAGCGACCAGTGGGGCAACCTCACTGCCGGTGTCGACCTCATCCGCCGCGTCGAGGGCGGCAGCGCGCACGCGCTCACGACGCCGCTGCTCACCAAGGCCGACGGGACGAAGTTCGGCAAGACCGCCGGCGGCGAGACGTACTGGCTCGACCCCGACCTGACCTCGCCGTACGCGTTCTACCAGTTCTGGATCAACGCCGACGACCGCGACGTCGAGAAGTTCCTCAAGGTCTTCAGCTTCCGCTCCCGCGAGGAGATCGAGGACCTGGTCAAGCAGGGCGCCGACCGGCCCGCCGCCCGCGTGCCGCAGCGCGCCCTCGCCGAGGAGATGACCACGCTCGTCCACGGCGCGGACGAGACGGCGGCGGTCATCGCCGCCTCCAAGGCCCTGTTCGGCCAGGGAGCCCTCGAGGAACTGGACGAGCGGACCCTCCGGTCGGCACTGGCGGAGGTGCCCCGCACGGAGATCCCGCCCGGTGAGCTCCCGCCCGTCGTGGACCTTCTGGCGGCCTCAGGGCTCTGCAAGAGCAAGTCGGAGGCCCGGCGGACGATCACTCAGGGCGGCGTGTACCTGAACAACGCCAAGGTCGAGTCGGAGGACGCCGTCCCGGCGTCCGGTGACCTGCTGCACGGCCGCTTCCTCGTCCTGCGGCGGGGCAAGCGGAACATCGGCGGCGTCGAGGTGACCGCGTCCTGAACCGCGCACGACGTACGCCCGTCCGGACCTCTCCGGGCGGGCGTACGCCATGTCCAGGGAAAACATCGGTAGACACACGTCACAGTGCGGTCACGAGGGGCCTCAACTGGGCCTGTCTGGGGCCACAAAACACCCTCTGACCTGCTTAAACGTGTCCTGGGCGGTCGATTTGACGACCCTCTCGCGGGGACCTAATGTTCTACACGCCCCACGGGGGAGCGGGACGCCGACAAGGCGGCCGGCCCCGGGGAACCTCCACAGACCGGCTGGGACGGACGTGTCCGCACCCCAAAAGGGACGCTGGAGGCCGAACCGCCCAGAGTTTGACAAAGCGGGCGGATCGGGTAGGCTTGAAGGGTTGCCCCGGAGCGGGGCTCGCGGGAGCGGGTCCGGCGCGGTGGGTGTCCGTTTCTTGAGAACTCAACAGCGTGTTAAAAGCCAGTGCCTTTATCGACCCGGCTAGTTGGCCGGGTCGCCCCGTGGCCATCTCTTCGGAGGTGGTGGGGATTTCTTTGAGGCAAAGCGATCTTTGATCGCGTTGCTGGGATTTTCTTCTGAGGTTT